>NZ_NPJE01000066.1:0-491 GCF_002251205.1 Prevotella sp. P3-92
GCCGTACCGGAAGGTGCGGCTGGAACACCTCCTTTCTGGAGACGGATCTTAGATAATTAAGGTAGTTTCAAAAGAATGGGATGAAGCATTGGTTTGTTCAGACACTCCTTCGGCTTCTTGTACTAACGAATCTGTTTTCTCGAATAGAGAATCGAAGGAAGCTGAGGACACTGTACTGTTCCAAAGCATCTTGAACGGAGTCCTATAGCTCAGTCGGTTAGAGCGCCACACTGATAATGTGGAGGTCGGCAGTTCAAGTCTGCCTGGGACTACGATGCAAGAGACTTCAATTCCCGACCGGGGGATTAGCTCAGCTGGCTAGAGCACCTGCTTTGCAAGCAGGGGGTCAACGGTTCGAATCCGTTATTCTCCACTTGTCCTTGAAATAGAGGAAAGAGATCTTTGACATATTGACACAAGCAAGACTGTAGATTAGATAATAAATCAGAAATCAACAGCTGAAAGTATGAGCACTTATGCATACGGCCGCC
>NZ_NPJE01000067.1:0-14047 GCF_002251205.1 Prevotella sp. P3-92
TAGTTGTTAAATTATTTATTTGATTTTTTTGGTTTAAAGGTTTCTTTCTTGTTTTGGAAATCATCCTCGGCTTGAAACACAAAGATACAACATGACACCCCCGAAATGCAAGAGTTTTGGCAGTTTTAATCTAATATTTAATATTATTTAACTTTATTATAGATGTTTTTATTCCCGACTTCGCATAGTTTTTCATAATTCTCTCCTGATAATATAAGCCAAGCGCATATCAAAGCAAATAAATCAAAGACGAAAATGCACTCGAACACCTTCCTCAGAGCGTTTCTTTAACTTTAATTTTTTTCCGCTTTCTCCGTGTTCCGTGAATAATAAATTTCTGTGATTTGCCTTTGGCTTATTCTGACGCGACTCAACAGAGCAAAACCGAACTTTCACTCTGTCTTCGCTGCTCCAGAATATCTGTGTGATATTAAAAAGGGAGGGAACTTGCAAATAAAAATCCGTGTCATCCATGTAATCCGTGTGACATTTTCGGAGCCCAACGCAAAAATATGGTTTATGGAAACTGTTATACTGTTATATTGTAACGCTTGGATGATTTTTTGCTTTTCCCAAACTGTCAACTGTCAACTGTAACGCTTAAGATTGCAATTCCAATCATACAATTCATTTCCACATCATTGGTATTCTCCCTTTCTGTTCCTTGTACCTCCTATCATTGTCCGCCAATTTTGGGACTTAGTGCGGAGTTAGTTATGACTTACTTATGAGGCAACCATGAAACAGGGAGATGAAAAAGGGGAACAGATACTGTTTCACTTGTTTTCATATTCCGGAGCATACCCGTTCAGCTTTCCGGAGTTGCAGTCTGCAGCCATGTCATGGATACAGGTCAATGTCATCCCAAAACTATCCGTAGTCAATATCATCATTCCCAAGCGTTACAGTTGACAGTTGACAGTTTCCTAAAACGATTTTTTTGCGGTACAGATAACAAATAACAGATAACAGTTTCCGGAAACGAATTTTGCGTTACAAGCGTTACAGTTACAGTTTTTAGAAAGCAAAAGAACTTGATGTCATTGACCCGTCCCCGTGACATCATGGAGGTCATCGCTTATCTGAACAAAGGTTACACCATCAGGGATGTGGCAAAGCTCAGTGGTAAGAGTGTCAGTTCTGTTCAAAGGGTGAAGAAAGAGATATTATCTTCATAAGAATGTATAAATATGGTTAAAAATATATTGTTTCAAAGAAATAATTGTCGCAAACAACAATTATTTGCAGTTTTTTATTAAATTTGCATCGAAAAAATAAAAGAAACATGATAGATAAAAATCTTAATCGTATAAAGGTTGTGCTTGCCGAGAAAAATATCAACGGCAAAGTTATTGCTGAAAAAATTGGAGTGGGTCAATCGACCTTCTCCAAGTGGGTAACTAACACGACACAGCCAAGTCTTGAAAATCTTGTAAAAATTGCATCTGCGTTGAATGTCTCGTTGGACGAGTTGGTCAGAATGCCACTAGAGAATGAATAGTAATATTGACATAAGCGAAACCATTTGGTTTAGAGAAGAACCAACATTGATGGAACTTCTTTTGAAAGACCATACAACCCATAAGAATATCTTTTGGGCTACAGATTCGTATGCATCAAAGGGAAAAGGATATACATTCTATGATGAGATAACCATAGAACGCATCACTGGCGACAACGAAGGTATTATCCATCCTCGATGTATCAAAAGCAAAGAGGAACAAATACAGCGTACGAAGGACAAAGCAGAAGTATTCACCCCTTCATGGATATGTAACAAGCAGAATAATCTTGTTGACAGTGCTTGGTTCGGAAGGGAAAATATCTTCAACACAGAGAAAGATGAAAACAATAATGTGCATACATGGATTACTTCACTCTCTCCAATAGTCTTCTCTGAAGAAAAGGGAAAAGGTTGGAAGGACTATGTCCGTGACACACGATTGGAAATTACATGTGGAGAGGCACCATATCTTGCAAGTCGATACGACACAATAAGTGGCGAATATATTCCAGTACAAAACCGTATTGGACTTCTTGACCGCAAACTTCGTATAGTGAGCGAGAATACCAAGACAGAACAAGAATGGTTGAATTATGCAATACTTGCTTACCAGAATATCCTTGGTTTTGAATGGCAAGGCGATAATGTTCTGCTTGCAAGGGAATCGCTTCTGTGGACTTTTGTAGAGTATTTTGAGGAACGTTTCTTGAAATATCCCCCAAGGGAAGCTCTTGAACAAATTGCCCACATCGTATCATGGAACATCTGGCAAATGGATGGATTAAAGATGGTTGTCCCTATGAGTTGTCATGAAGTTGATGACAAGCAGACGTCATTCTTAGATGTGACACAAAAAAAATCAAAACCATGTCCAGGCTGCAAAAATAACAATCATCTGCTACATAATGGTATTTACTGTGAAATAATGGACTGGGAAAAAAAACATCCAATTAAGTTTTACACATTGAGAAAAAGCAACAAGTAGCTAATGAATAATGAAATCATAAATAAAATTATCACAGGACGCGTAGAACCTCACATCTACGCGTTTGAAACTTGTAGTGTTCCGAATTATTTGAAAATAGGCGACACATACAGGCCTGTTTACCAGCGTTTGGAAGAATGGCGTCGTCATTACAAGAATCTTCAGAAGCTTTACGAACATCCTGCAGTCATAGAAAATAAGTATTTTCGCGATTACGCAGTACATGCATTTGTTGAGGATGTGAAAGGACGTAGAAGAATAAAAGACGAAGATTTTCAAGAAGGTCTTTATCACTCCAAGGAGTTTTTCAAAGATGCAACACCAGCAGATATCAAAGAAGCTATAAATGATATACGAAGGAGTTATCAAGATCAGACTGGAGAATACAATTTCTATTCCATGCTAAATGTTCCAGAACAGAAAAACGATAACTATCAACAGAATAATTTCTACACAGAACTTCGCGACAACCAAAAGGAGGTTGTAAAAAATTTTGGAGCAGCATTAGACAAAGGACGTACAAAACTCTTAATGTATGCAGTCATGAGGTTTGGAAAATCTGTTACTGCTATGAGTTGTGCGGAAGCAATGCCAAATTGCAATCTTGTTGTGATTGTTTCTGCAAAAGCAGATGTAAAGGACAGTTGGGAGAGTACAATAAAAGTAATCAAGAATTTCGAAGACTTCATCTATGCTGATGGCGAATCACTAAAGGAAAACCCACAAATTATTAGCGAAACAATATCAGAAGGAAAGAAACTTGCTATATGCTTGACTTTACAAGACATAAGTTCTCAAAAGATAAAAGATAGATACGATGAGCTTTTTAATAAATGTGAGATAGATTTACTTATTGTTGATGAAACTCACTTTGGCGCACGAGCAGAACATCTCGGAAAGGTTCTTCAGTCAGACCCTTCTGTAAAAACGGAATCTGACAGTGATGAGAAAGAAGAATCTTTTGAAGAGCTTGAGAAAACTGTACATGCCCTCAAATGTCGTGTTCAGCTTCATCTTTCTGGTACACCATATAGAATACTTTTGGGTAATGAATTCTCTGAAGAAGACATAATATGCCAATGTACTTATCCCGATATTATAAAAGCTAGTGAGGATTGGGATGCAAAGAATCTTGACAATAAGGAAGAATGGGAGAATCCATACTACGGGTTCCCACAGATGGTACGCTTTGCATTTAATTTTAATGCTTCGTCATTAAAAAAGATTGAGCAACTGAGAAAACAGGGAAAGGACTATTTTTTTGATGCGTTGTTTGTGGCAAAGAAAAACAATGACGGAGAGTACGTTTTTGTAAATGAAACAGAAGTTCTTGACTTCTTAAAGGCCATAAATAGTGGAGATGAAGATTCTAACATTCTGAGTTTTCTTAGCAATGACAGAATAAAAGAAGGAAAACTCTGTCATCATGTAGTTATGGTTTTGCCACGTAGAGCTTCATGTGATGCAATGGAGTCTCTTTTGAAAAGCCATAGCGAGTTGATGCCATTGTCAGAGTATACAATTGTCAATGCAGCAGGAATAACCAATAGAGTCAAGAAACTATCTTCAATAAAAAGTATAATAAGGACGTGCGAGAGTGAAGGTAAGAGAACACTTACATTAACCGTAAACAGATTACTCACAGGAACAACTGTACCAGAGTGGGATACTATGATATTCTTGAAGGGCACATCTTCACCTCAGGAATATGATCAAGCAATATATCGCCTTCAAAATCCATTCGTCAAGACATACAAAGACGAAGAAGGGAAGGAGATTAAGTATAATATGAAACCGCAAACATTACTTGTAGATTTCTCGCCAGAAAGAATGTTTGTTCTTCAGGAAAAAAGAGCCTTCTATTCTTCTGTTAATTCGCAAGAATATGGTAACGACAAGATAGAAAAAGAAATACAAAGAGAACTGGATATTTCACCTATATTGTACGTAAACCATGACAAATTGCAAGAAGTATCGGCCGTAGATATACTTGATAAAATACGTATGTATAGTTCAAACCGTAGTATCATGGATGAAGCAATGGAAGTAGGTACAGATTATACACTAAAGGACAACGAAGATCTGTACGCTGAAATAATGCGTTATGCTCCTATTGGTTCTGCTAATATAATGACCACAAAAGCACATGAAGCAGACAAAGAATCTGATGCGGATATACCAGATGAAAATAACGGTAGCTATTCTTCCTCAAAAGAGCATAAAGATGATGAAGAACGAAAGGAAAAAGAAACTGATAGTTACGAGAAGCGATTAGCAACATATTTCTCACATATTCTGTTTTTTGCTTATCTTACAAAAGATACGGTAAAGAATATTTCGGATATTTGTTCTGTATCAGGGAGTGAAGACAATCAAAGAATTGCAAGTCATCTTGGTCTTAAATTAGATAAACTAGAAAAACTTGCAGTTAGCATGCATCCAACAAGGAGAGAAATACTTGAATTTAAGATTGCAAATATAAATGATTTGTCCCACGACACTTCTATATTACCTACTCAAAAGGTTGAGAATGCAATGAAACAGTTTGGAAGATGGTCAGAATCAGAAGTTATTACACCGAACAATATCGCTTCTGATATGATTGCTTTGATTCCTGAAGAAAGCGTAGGGAACAACTTTTGTTTTCTGGACATTGCTTCAAAAGAAGGAGAATTTGCAAATGCAATTTTCAAAAGATTCGGCGATAGGGTCAAGAATAATATATTCTCTCTTCCAACATCTGGTGTTGCTTACGAATTCACACGGAAAGTGTATGAAGAACTTGGGCTGCCAGTTGAGAATATAATATCAGAATTTAATACGTATGACCTTCTCGGAAAAAACAGGGAAAAATATTTAGACATTATTAAAACAATGAAAATAAATGCAATAGTAGGAAATCCACCATACCAAATCAACAATGGTTCTGGTGGAACAAACGATGCTCCTGTGTATCAAGACTTTGCTCTTATAGGTTTGGATTATTCCAGTGATTATTCATGTATGATAATGAAAGCAATTTGGTATGCAGGTGGAAGAAAAAATCGTATAGATGATTTTCGTAAACGCATGTTGAATTCTGGTCAAATTAGAAAACTCATCACATTCAACGATAGTCACCAAATTTTTCCTGGCACACAGATTAAGGGTGGAGTGTGCTATTATCTTGCGGACAAGAATGACGCTGGATTGTGTGATTATACATACAACAGACCTGGATGTTCATATTCTTGTCAAAGAAATCTTTCAGACTTTGATATACTTATTAGAGATCCTCAATTAGCAGCAATTGTTAAAAAAGTGGTACGCAAGGAAACAGAAAACCCGATGGTTAGTAGCATCGTGTCTTCTGACACCCCATTTGGAATCCCATCTAACCCTCAAAAAAACAAGAAAACCACATATGACATCGTAAAGGAAAAAGACAGTGTTCATAACGTAAAATGCTATTACATGGATGAGCATAACAAGAGAACTGTGGGGTATATGTCCAAATCTGTAATTTCAAAAAACTCTTTAGATATAAAATATCCGAAAGTTCTTATTCCAGAAGCATATGGTGCAGGTGAAGATTTTCCACACCAAATATTAGGAGAACCTATTGTTGCAGGTGCTATGTCTGTATGCTCACAATCTTACCTTTATGCCAGATTTGACACACAGAAGGAGGCTAAAAATTTTGAAATTTACCTAAAAACAAGATTCTTTAGGGCCTTAACTGCTGCTGCAAAAATGACACAACATGCGATGAGCAAAGTCTATCGTTTTGTCCCAATACAAGATTTCTCAATAACATGGACAGACGAAATGCTTTATGCTAAATATGAAATAACCCCAGATGAACAACAATACATAAAGTCAATAATTAAGCAAATGTAATAGACAACATGGCACAAGTAATTGTTGATAGTATGACATATGATGAGATTTGTGACTTGTTTAGGCAAGACGCAAATCTCATAAGCCATAGAATTGAAGACGGAAAAAAGAAGTACAAACCATTACTGAAGAATTCCAGAAGCAAGGAAAGAACATACTTTGCACCTATGAGATTCACAAGTTCACGTGGTTTCAGCTACGTCCTGCAATTCTACAATAAGGGAATAGAATATCCTACAAAGGATCATTTAGGTTGGTTCTATTATGCCTGGTTCCGCAAGGACAGAGGCATATATGCTCTTTCCTATACAAGAATGAAAAGCCTATACGGTCATGAGTTTTGGCATTTCAATATGTATCACCCTCATTTCTTTGACAGGTATCGCGAACGATTCCTTAAAGATCTGACATTAAGCAAACCGGAAGTCATTCACAAGTATGTATTGAACAACCTCAAATCATCAGATGTTTGCGTGCCAAGCCAGAAATACCCCAATGCAGAATGGAAGATGTGCAATGATGGACTATGCTTGTGCAACCTCATCCATGGACTTGACACAGAGGCTAAGACGTTCATCACATGGGATATGGCAGGAATAGACCAGAAAGATATAGCAAAGAAGGGAAAAGAATTAATCTCACAACTCGGCTTTGAAGTCGGAATACCCGATGATAACTTTGATGAATTTACAAAAGATGAA
This sequence comes from Prevotella sp. P3-92, assembly GCF_002251205.1. Lineage (NCBI taxonomy): Bacteria > Pseudomonadati > Bacteroidota > Bacteroidia > Bacteroidales > Prevotellaceae > Prevotella > Prevotella sp. P3-92. The sequence goes on from NZ_NPJE01000067.1 coordinate 7,070, forward strand.
TAAATTAGAAGATTGGTATTTACCAAACCTATTAAGCAAGACTTATGTTAAGAGATTGCTTCTGATATTTGCATTGTTTTAGATAAAAGAACTGTGATTCCATGAGTCAGGTTATTAACTCTTAAGCATAGAGACAATATGATTATAACAACGACACATAGTATTCAAAACCACGATATTGTCAAATATCTCGGGGTGATAAATGCAAACCAAGTTCTTGGTGTCAACTTCTTCAGTGATGCCATTGCAGGAATTTCTGACGTTTTCGGTGGAAACTCTGGAACATACAGAAGAAACCTTGATAGCCTCTATGAGCAAGTCATTGCACTGTTGAAGCAAAAAGCAACCAGTATTGGGGCAAATGCCATTATCGGCATTCAGATTGACTTTGACGAGATTTCCGGCAAGGGCAAGAGCATGTTTATGATAACTGCTGTTGGTACAGCTGTAATAGTCAGCGAGACAAGTAGCATATCAAGTCGTTACAGCAATTTAAGAATGCTTCATGAACTCCGCACATTTGTGAACGAAGGTCTTTTATCGGAAGAGGAATACAATAGGGAAAAGGAGAAGATTGACAACATCGTTACAAATCAGGTTGAGATTGACACGATCAATGAGAATGCGAGAAAAGCTCAGGAAGAAGAACTCAAAAGGGTGATGGAAGAAAGGGTGAAAGCCAGAGCAGAAAAAATTCGTAATAGCAAGCCATTACAAAATCTCACCATTGAGGATATAGAAGCAGCAGACGTTCCACCTATGGAGAACGATGACAATACAATGCTCGGTATCAAAGAATTGGCAGATCAAGGACTCTATGCTGAAGCCTGTAAATTCTATATGGAGCAAACAGGACTCGATGCTAAAGAAGCATACGAATTTGTATTAGACACTTGTATAAATGATTAAGATGCAACTTCATTAAAAATGAAAAATATAAAAGAGTATGTAGGTAAGCACAAAGCTACGATTTTGATGAGCGTATGCAGCTTCTCTACGACAAAGGCGAACGCTACTACGAGGACAAAGATGTTTATGACGCCACTACCGATGATATTGACATGAATCTTGTGAGTGACTATATGAATGTCATAGGCTATGGAAAGTCTGCCATGGAGTATCTGAGAGAGAACAACGATTTTGTTACTGAGAAAGATGGTCAGCAGAAGGTTAGTACCGCTTGTATTCTCCTTTTCGGAAAGAATCCTCAGCGTTTCTTTCCACGTGCCCGCACTCGCTTCATCCGCTATGAGGGTACAGAGGAAAAGGTTGGTACTGAGATGAATGTTGTCAAGGACGTGACATTCGAAGGAAACATACTTCAGCAGGTTAGAAGAACCATTGACTATCTGGAAACGCAGGTTCGTGAGCACTCATTCCTTGGAGAAGACGGTCGGTTTATTACAAACCGCAACTACTCAAAATATGCTATACAAGAAATGGTAGTGAATAGTTGCTGCCACAGAGCATACAACATCAAGGGAACAGAGATTCAGATTAAGATGTTCGACGACCGTATAGTCTTTGAGACTCCAGGAGATTTGCCAGGATTGGTGCGTCCAGACAACATTCGCCACACTCATTTCTCACGAAATCCCAAGATAGCCCAATACCTCAAGGCATATAAGTATGTCAAGGAATTTGGCGAAGGTATCGACCGTATCTGCAATGAGCTGGAAACAAAAGGCTGCGCAATCCCATCGTTCCATATTGATGCGTTCATTCTGAAGGCAACATTGATGGCTGAGTGGACAAGTGAAAAAGAGTTTGACCGCCCAAGTACCGCCCAAGTACCGCCCAAGTACCGCCCAAGTACCGCCCAAGTACCGCCCAAGTAGAAAAGTTAGTGACAGTAATGAACGATGATTACATTGATGTTTCTGAGATGATGAAACTATGTGGAATTGTCAGACGTAAAACAATGCATGATAGTTATATAGCCCCTGCTCTAACAGATGGCAGTATTGAACGAAAATATCCAGAACAGCCAAATCATCCAAAACAGATGTACCGTCTAACGGAGAAGGCAAAGATATGGAAGAAATTAGATGTTTTTTGACTTAAAATTACAATTATGTTGAATAATCGCACTTGGCTTGCCTTTGCCAACAGAAAAAGGTGCAGACATACAGATGCAATCCATTATCTTGGATTCATCAATTGGAGAATGGGAAGAGTACGTTTTTCTATTGGAGATATAGTGTATCTTTTTATGTCAGATGAGCGCTGTGTACGATTCAAGATGGTGGTAACTGCTGAGAACTGCAAACGTGAAGACCAATCGTTTTGGGTCGTTACACCACCCAATGAAATTACTTATAAACTTGAACTACTTGAAGAATATGAAGGCACAATGCTTTCTGAAAAAGAGCTATGTAAATATGGCTTAAAAGGAGGTAGGTCTCTTGAAGTTCCTAATTGCAACAATAAAGAGCTTATTGGTTACATCATATCAATTTTCTAACTATGAAAGGCGACGCACAACCACTGATAAAATTCTTTGTTGGATCTGACAAGCGATTCATCATTCCTCTGTATCAGCGCAACTACGACTGGAAGGAGGAAAACTGTGAGCAGTTGTTTCAAGATTTAATGAAGCTCCATAATAGTAACCGCAGGAGTCACTTCTTTGGTAGTATCGTATCAAGCATTCAGTCGGGAACTGAAGACAGATTCATCATTGATGGTCAGCAGCGAATCACAACCGTTTCGTTGCTGCTTATAGCTATGGTCAATGCCAAGAAAGAAGGACTAATAGAGGCTACTGATGCAAAGCTTGTTGAGAAAATCTTCAAGCGTTATCTTGTGGATGAATATCAGGAGGATGAACGTAAGGTGAAACTTAAGCCCATCAAGAAAGATATGCAGGCATTTGATGCGTTGCTATATAAGCAAAAAGACCAATATATCAAGGAATCAAACGTGACTCGCAATTACGACTTCTTCTATAACAAGATAACTAGTATTGGTCTAACCCTCGACGAGCTCTTTGAGACCATAAAGAAACTTGAAGTTATCAACATACGTCTTGACGAAGATGATGACCCACAGTTGATTTTTGAAAGTCTGAACTCTACAGGTCTTGATCTGAGCGAAGCAGATAAGATACGCAACTATCTCTTGATGTCACTCGCACCTGCAGAACAGGACGATCTTTATACTCGGTTCTGGAATCCAATAGAAGAATTTACCAAGTACGACCCATCCTCTTTTGTACGTGATTATCTTACTATGAAGCAGGGTAAGATTGGTCGTATTGATAAAATCTACTTTATATTCAAAGAGTATGCAGAGACTGCAGAAATTGATAGGGCAACACTCTTGGAAGACATGCATCACTATGCTAAGATTTACAGCCAAGTTGACAATGCAGAAGTAGGTACAGCCAAGCTAAATAGAAAGTTGAATCAGCTTCGGACGTTGGATTCTACTATTGCTTATCCTTTCTTTATGGCATTCTTCGACTATGCAACTAAAGTAGGATTAGCAGAAACAGAAATCTACCAAGTTCTTGATGTCATAGAAGCCTACTGGGCACGCAGAATCATTTGCAATCTTCCATCGAATGCTTTGAATAAAGTTTTTGCCACACTTCACCGGGATGTGTTGAATCACGTCAACAGATCGAGTGACGAGACTACACCTTCATATATTGACGTACTGAAATACGTACTGCTAAAGAAGGGGCACTCTTCGGTGTTTCCATCAGACGAGGAGGTGAAGGGCGATTTCAAGACACGCCAAGTATATAAGATGCCAGTCAATGCTCGTATGTTTATACTTGAGCGCATGGAGAACCAAGACAATAATGAACGCCATGATGTGGTGAAGGAACTGACCGAAAAGAATATCACGATAGAGCATATCATGCCACAAACCTTGTCAGACAAGTGGAAAACTGCGTTGGGTGATGATTGGGAAAGAATTCATGAGCAATATCTTCATACAATGGCAAACCTTACCCTCACTGGATATAACTCTCAATATAGCAATCTTACCTTTATAGAGAAAAGAGACATGGAGAAAGGTTTCAAAGACAGTGCGTTCCGATTGAACAACTCTGTGAAATCGTGCGAACAATGGACCGAAACGGAGCTGAAAGCACGTCAGAAAGAACTACAGAATGTGTTTATGCGACTTTGGCCTATGCCTACAACATCATTTGAGCCGTTGAACCGTGAGGCGGAATCTGCATCACTTGACGATGAGGATTATGAGTTCACCGGCAAGAAACTTCAGGCGTATATACTTCATGGGGTTAGATATACGGTCAATACATGGAAGGAAATGCTTATTCAAGTATGCGGACATATTCTGATAGAAAAGCGTTCAACCATAGAATGGCTTTGCGCAAATGAAAAGTGCGGTTTCTCAACTACACAAGATTACTGGAGACGCGAACTTGCACCAGGAAAGTATGTATGGACTGATAATAGCACAGCTACCAAAATAAACATACTTCGTGGAATGTTTGAAGAAAGCAACATCCCAGCATCAAAACTCGTCTTTGAATTCCGTTCAGAACAGGAAGGAGAGGAGGAGGAATGATAGCATAATTACCACGGAGACAGGTCAATATCATCCCAAACCGTTACAGTTTGTAACGGTTTCTAAAACGATTTTGTGTTTCAAATAACAAATAACAGTTAACAGTTTTCAAAACGATTTCGCGTTACAAGCGTGACAATATAACAGTATAACAGTTTTGAAAAGCAAAAAATACGCATGGTTTTTACTTTTGTCCTTACAGGACGTGGTTAGATGTGCTGCATCATGTCCGCAGGGCGGTGCCCTGGGCTATGGAAGACATTGGGCTTTCAGCCCGTCGTTGATTGTTAGGAATTCCTCCGCTTTCTATGTTAAAATCCAAACATTTTGACCATTATTTTTAATTTATGCTGATATTTTATATTCTGGTGTGATCCGTGTGATCCGTGGATAAAAAATTTCTATGTGTCCTTTTCCGGAGCACCAACGTTTCCGTGTCAAATGTCACGGGATCAGGTCATTGACATCATGACTTTCAATTCTTACAGCTTACAGTATTACAGTTTTTGAAAAGGAAAAATAGGTTTCGGATTCTTGAAACACGAGGACTGGTTCCTGTTTCTTGGACAACGCCAATTCATACCAGGCGTTACAGTTTGACAGTTGACAGTTTGTGGAAAGACACGGATGAACACGGATCTTTTTAAAGTCACACGGAAATCATGTAAAACAGGGGACAGATACTGTTTCAGGGGTCTGTTTCACTCTTCGCGGTATTGCTGACTCTTCCTCCATGTCGTCCACCAATGGCATTAACATACGCACGATTTTATCATCTATAATATAATAAGGTGTAGAATCTTAAGTTCTTCTGTTGTCATAATATATCTGTTATTTGGGCATAAAATTACAAAACAAATGGTAAATTTCAGCAAGCTAAGCGTACAAATATGTCGCAGTACCGAAATTTACTATCTGTTTGCCGATATTTATTTTGCTAATTTAATGATTATCAGTAACTTTGCATCAGATAAAGAAAACAATAACATTTTTTAAAAAATACGACTATGGCAAACAAATATTCAGGCACACAGACAGAAAAGAACCTCGCTGCTGCTTTTGCAGGCGAATCACAGGCTCGCAATAAATATACATATTTCGCATCACGTGCAAAAAAGGACGGATTTGAGCAGATAGCTTCTATCTTCCAGCAAACTGCCGACAACGAGAAGGAACATGCCAAGATGTGGTTTAAGGAGCTTAGTGGCATTGGCACTACAGCTGAGAATCTTGCAGCTGCTGCTGAAGGCGAGAACTATGAATGGACAGATATGTACGAAGGCTTTGCCAAGACTGCCGAAGAGGAAGGCTTCAATAAATTGGCACAAAAGTTCCGCCTTGTAGCTGCTATTGAGAAGCGTCACGAAGAGCGTTATCGTGCACTACTGCGCAACGTAGAAGCTCAGGAAGTGTTCAAGAAGAGTGAGGTTAAGGTATGGGAATGCCGCAACTGCGGACATATTGTAGTAGGAACCGAAGCTCCAGAGATATGCCCTACATGCTCACATCCAAAGGCTTACTTTGAGGTACATGTAGATAATTTCTAAATATAAACCACTAAAAAAACAACGAACTATGAAGAAGTATGTTTGCGACGTATGCGGTTGGGTATACGACCCAGCTGTAGGAGTACCAGAGGCTGGAATACCAGCAGGTACACCATTTGAGGATCTTCCCGATGATTTCGAGTGTCCGCTTTGCTCAGTAGGAAAGGACGAGTTCTCTCCTATAGACGACTAAGTTAATAAAAACATATCTACAACCCATAATGCTTCAAACGTGTTATGGGTTGTTTTTCCGTATAATAAAATGCCACGGAGGACAGAATAATGCCATCCCCACAAGCTATCCGTATCATCAATCACAGGCGTTACAGTTTGACAGTTGACAGTTTTAGGAAATAGATTTTTTTAGTTGCCTACGGCAAGATGTTTTGGAGTAGCGAAGACAGAGTGAGAGACGCGGCTTTCAGTATGCTGAGTCACGACAAATAAACCATAGGTAAATCTTTGGAGGAAATCTTGTTTAAGAAGTTGCTTCGCAAGAAATAATCTGTAATTCAGGGAGACAACAAACAAAATCTTTAACAAAATCTCGACTAAAAATGCGCTCGAGTTCCTCGCTTCTGGGAAGGGCTTTATTATGGATCGCCTTACAGGCTCGAAATCTTAACGAAAATCTTAAGAATAATCTTTAAACAGAATCTTTCCGTTTACTCTGTGTTCCGTGGATCCGTAAAGGGAGGAAACGAAAAAAAGCACCTTGCTTCTTTGCTGAAACAAGGTGCTTTGTAAAAGATGGCAGCCTCCTACTCTCCCGCATTGCATTGCAGTACCATCGGCGCAAGTGGGCTTAACTTCTCTGTTCGGAATGGGAAGAGGTGGAACCCCACCGCAATAGCCACCTGATAATTCTCTCAGCCGTATCACA
>NZ_NPJE01000068.1:0-1410 GCF_002251205.1 Prevotella sp. P3-92
GGTTAATTTGCAATCACGGGGTGTCACCACCACAAAGATAGTAGCCTTGGCACGGCTGGTATATCTTGTCACCCTTTAGTGCAGGGTGTCAAAATCATGTTGTCAAAGTCCTTATAGCCGACTCCTTCTTTGAGGATGTGCCAGGCGCAGACGAGCATTTTGCGTGATATGGCTACAACCACTTTCATCTTGTTCTTTTTTCTGACTTGTGTCTGATGGTAGGAGAAACGGCTGAAGAAGCAGCCCTTGGTTCGGCTTGCGCCCCATGCGCACTGGATGATTGTCCGTCTCAGGTAACGGTTTCCATGCGTGATGCGCCGTGACTTGATAGTCTTGTTTGACTGGTCGTTGCGAGGCTTCAGTCCCGCCCATGATGAAAGATGGTTTGCCGTCTCGAAGTGGCTCATGTCTGTGCCAATCTCTGCGATTAATGATGTGGCGGCTCTCATCTTCACCCCCGGAACGGTCTGAAGGTTCCTCAGCTGCTCGGAGTATTCTTTCTCGCAAATCTCCTGCATCTTGTCCATGCACTTCTGCTTGTGCGCCTCTGCCATGTCAATTTCCGCCTTGAGCTGAGCCATGATGTCTATGTCGGCCTCCGTGACGCACCCTTTGAGCGATGCGATTATGGTTTCCCTGCCATGACGGTTTATGATACGCCCGTGCACTTCCTTAACCAGTTCCTCGGGGGATGTCACGCCCTCGCATATCTTGTCTATCACACTCTTGTAACTTACGGAATCCGTGTTTGACACATAATTGCTCAGACGGATATTACACCGCTGCACCGCCGCATCCAGCTTGGCCAGCTTACGGATGATCTCATCATCAAGGTCGTAAATGCGACGGTCGTACAGACGGAGCTGCTGGATGCGCTCAGGGGGAACGAAACTGCCGCGCACCAGTTCCTTCATCATGCACTCGGCTATCCACTGTGCATCTTTCACGTCGCTCTTGTGACCGGGAAGCTGCTTGATGAAATAGGGGTTGATAAGTTTCAGCTTGAAATGCGGTTCCAGTATGCGCCATACAGGAATCCAATAGACACTTGTGCTTTCCATACCAACCTCCTGCACGTGATACGTGAGCATCAAATCACGCATTTCCTCAAGCTGATTTGTTAAAACACCATACTTTTTCTCAAAAATCTCACCCGTGCTGCTCATAATACAAAGAAATATGCTATCTTTGTGCACGTCAAGTCCGCATACTATTCTCATAAGCCTAACTTTAGAGGATTAAACAATAGGCCCCAAATATACAAAATTGTGACGAAAGAGCACGTATATAGGACAAGAATCTGTGGCGGACTTGACATTTTTTCTCTCAAACACTGCCCGATTCGGGGAAATGACATTAGGTTTTTTATCCCGACTGGCTTATAATTCGGGGGTTTTATGTAAATTTGCA
>NZ_NPJE01000069.1:0-610 GCF_002251205.1 Prevotella sp. P3-92
TAGTTACAAAAATATTTAATATGACTACCGATTGCAAAGTTACAGAATTATTTTGTATTATAGACGAGTTTTGCAAACATTTTGATGCAGAAAATGCAGGAAATTTGCTGGAAGACAATAGCGGAGTGAAGCGTAGACGGCGTGCAGCATCGTTGTCCGACAGTGAAATCATGACGATTCTGTTGTATTTCCATTTCGGTACATTCCGCAATTTCAAGCACTACTACCTGTTCTTTATTAAGGGTACGATGAAGTCTTATTTTCCGAAAGCTGTGTCGTACAACCGCTTTGTGGAGTTGGAAAGCCGCGTGTTCTTCCAGCTCATGTTCTTCCTTAATCTGGGAGCTTTCGGAAGATGTACCGGCATAACATTCGTTGATTCCACGATGATACCCGTATGCCATAATCTCAGGAGATATGCCAATAAGGTATTCAAGGGAATTGCCACTGACGGAAAAGGAACAATGGGTTGGTGCCATGGCTTTAAGCTCCATCTTGCGTGCAATGACAGAGGCGAGATAATAGCGTTTGTACTTACTGGTGCAAATGTCAGCGACAAGGACCCGAATGTGTTCAAGGTTCTTGCTAAACGTTTGTATGGCAAGCTGTT
>NZ_NPJE01000007.1:0-667 GCF_002251205.1 Prevotella sp. P3-92
CCTTCGAGTACTATCCAGAGGGAACGCTGGCAAAAGCAGTGTCTTACGATGCCGACAACAGGAGCACAGCCGTATTCACCGACCTGCTCGGGAGGAAGATTATGGAGCGCACCGCAGCAGGAGATACCTATTATGTATATAACGACCTCGGCCAGCTGCGCTTCGTGCTCACACCTGCATTCAACAAAATATCGCAGGAAAAGACAATATATGCATACGAATATCGTTATGACAATAGAGGGCGGGTGGTATGGAAGAAACTGCCCGGGGCGGAATGCGTGCAGTACTGGTACGACAGTGCCGACCGCATGGCGTACATGAGAGACACCGCTCTGGGAAACCGCTACCGCTTCTGCCTGTACGACCGCTTCGGAAGGCTGTGCGTGCAGGGCACATGCAGCGACGGAAACCGCGACGGGTCGGTGCTCTCCGCTACATCATACACGAGCGGATCAGGGGGTGTCTGCAGCACAGGCTACTCCGCACCGTACAGCATCAGCGACCCGCAACTCGAGATAGTCAACTACTACGACACCTATGAATTCATCGGCAACAACCTTACAAGCGCGATGCCTGCATTAACCATTGGACAGGAACAGAGACAGCACGCCATCGGCTACCTTACGGGACAGGTGGTGTACGCTACCGGCGGCGAGGCCCTCGGCAC
>NZ_NPJE01000070.1:0-108412 GCF_002251205.1 Prevotella sp. P3-92
CGCTATGTAAAGCGTTTTAGTAACACTTTTCCTGCATTGTAAAGTGATTCAGTAAAGGAATAAAATGAGAGTGAAGTAATTTAGTAAAATAACAAGAAAAGTGTAAAGTAGAATCAGTTAAAGTCAATTTACCGAGCAATTCAATTTGATTTGCTGAGTAAATTCATTGAAATTGGTCTGCTAATTCATTGAAATTGCTGAGTAAATTCATTGAAATTGCTGAGCTGTACGCGTAACGTTTTGAACGTAAGGAATATATAGATGGGGTAAAAGAATGTTGTCGGCAAGGGGAAAATGATGTTGTTTTCAAGCGGAAATGCACCTCGGAAAATAGAAGAAAAATGGTCTTTTCTTTTGTATTTCGCTCGGTCTGCACTATTTTTGATGCTACGCATCCAATGTACTCACGTTCGGAAAAACAAAAGAAATAAATATTTTCTTTCGTTTTTCGCTCACTTAATCGTACCTTTGACGCTACGCGTCCAAGATAGGCTGCACCTCGGAAATGCAAAAGAAAAACGAGTTTTTCTTTTGTACTTCGCTCGGTTTGCACTATCTTTGATGCTACGCATCCAAGGTACTCACGTTCGAGAATACAAAAGAAAAATGTATTTTCTTTTTGTATTCTACTCACTTAATCGTACCTTTGCAAAACGAAAAACAAATAAACAAAGATATGGACGCAATCAAAAAACTGTTCGCAAAGAAGCTGATGGATATCAAAGCCATCAAATTGCAACCCAACGAACCCTTTACATGGGCATCTGGTTGGAAGTCACCAATCTATACCGACAACCGCAAAACACTGTCGTATCCCGACGTGCGCTCGTTTGTAAAACTCGAACTGTGCCACGCCATTCAGGAGAATTTCCCTGAGGCAGAGGCTGTGGCTGGTGTTGCTACAGGTGCTATAGCACAAGGAGCTCTCGTGGCAGACCAGCTCGGACTGCCCTATGCCTACGTTCGTCCGAAACCAAAAGACCACGGTATGGGCAACCAAGTAGAGGGACACATCGAAAAAGGTGCTAAGGTTATCGTGGTAGAAGATCTGATCTCTACCGGAGGAAGCAGTCTTAAAGCCGTTGAAGCACTGCGCCAGTATGGATGCGAAGTCATTGGTATGGTGGCATCGTTCACCTATGGTTTCCCCGTTGCCGAACAGGCTTTCAAGGAGGCTGGCGTGCGTCTGATTACGCTGAGCAACTATGCTGCCGTGCTTGAACAGGCTGCCGACACCGGATATATCAAGCCAGAAGACATCGAAGTGTTGAACGAGTGGCGTAAGGACCCAGCTGCTTGGAAGGCATGACAAAGTTTGAAAGCAGCGTACACCAGATTCCGTATCCGGTGGAAAACGTTTATCGCAACATCAGCGACCTCACCAACTTGGAGCGTATTAAAGACCGAGTGCCCGAAGACAAACTGAAGGATTTTCAGTTTGACAAAGATAGTGTGCAGGTCAATGTGCCACCGGTAGGACTCCTGAAACTGCGCATCATAGAGCGTGAAGACAATAAGTGTGTGAAGTTTGAAGCAGAGAAATCGCCAGTACCCTTCAACCTTTGGATACAGGTGCTGCCCGTCAACGACCACGAAAGCAAGATGCGTGTCACCGTAAAGGCCGACATCCCATTCATGCTCAAAGGCATGGTGAGCGGTCCACTGCAGGATGGAGTAGAGAAAGTTGCCACTGCTTTGGCACAGGTGCCCTACACCTTGTAGGCACATCTCTGCCAATCAACCCTTACACCGATTATATATTATACACGACAGATGAATAAACTTTGGGAGAAGAACTTTGAGGTGAATGCAGAAATAGAGCGCTTCACCGTGGGACGCGACCGTGAGATGGACCTCTATCTCGCACCCTACGATGTGATGGGATCTATGGCGCATATCACTATGCTTGAAAGTATTGGCCTCTTGGAAGCCGACGAACTGAAACAACTGTTGGCTGAACTCAAACAAATATATGCCATTTGCCAGCGCGGCGAATTTCGCATAGAAGACGGAGTGGAGGATGTACACTCACAAGTGGAACTCATGTTGACACGAAAACTGGGCGACATGGGTAAGAAAATACACTCAGGCCGATCACGCAACGACCAAGTATTGGTGGATTTGAAACTCTTCACACGCCATCAACTCATGGAACTGGCAGACGGGGTGAAAGTGCTTTTCGACGAATTGCTCGCCAAGAGCGAACAGTATAAAAGCGTGCTCATGCCGGGCTACACCCATCTGCAGGTGGCAATGCCATCATCCTTCGGACTATGGTTTGGCGCCTACGCCGAGTCGTTGGCAGACGATATGCTCTTTCTGCAAGCAGCATACAAGATGACCAACCGTAACCCGTTGGGTTCAGCAGCAGGATATGGATCGTCGTTCCCACTCAACAGACAGATGACCACAGACCTCTTGGGATTCGATTCTATGGACTATAACGTGGTTTATGCGCAGATGGGACGAGGAAAAATGGAGCGCAACGTGGCATTTGCCATGGCTACTATAGCAGGAACACTTGCTAAAATGGCATTTGATGCGTGTCTCTTCAACTCGCAAAACTTCTCGTTTGTGAAACTTCCAAAAGAGTGTACCACCGGAAGTAGCATCATGCCCCACAAGAAAAATCCCGATGTCTTCGAACTCATCCGTGCGAAATGCAACAAGATTCAGGCTTTGCCACAACAGGTGACACTCATCATGAACAATCTCCCCGTGGGTTATTTCCGCGATCTGCAGATTATCAAAGAGGTGTTCTTGCCTGCTTTCGACGAACTGAAAGACTGTTTGCAGATGGCGGCATACATCATCAATAAGATTGAAGTGCGCGAGGATATTCTCGACAATCCCATGTACGACCCGATGTTCTCCGTAGAGGAAGTCAACCGTTTGGCTGCTGCCGGAATGCCCTTCCGCGATGCGTATAAGAAGGTTGGGCTCGATATCGAGGCTGGAACTTTCACACCCAACAAGGACATACACCATACGCATGAGGGTTCGATAGGCAATCTCTGCAACGACAAGATAGCCGATCTGATGCAGCAAGTGCTTGGAGGTTTCGGTTTCAACCGTGTCACCGATGCAGAAAAATCGCTGTTGGAAAACGCTTAAACCATAAGGCAAACAACAGAACAATATGGCTGAAGGCTATAGCAAACATTATAATATGGATAGTCGCCCTACCGTTGTGTCAACACCAACGGGAAGGCGACTTTCTGCTTGGACAGGGCACCTTTCTCTTTGGACAAGGCGCCTTACGGCAGGTGTGGCAGTACTGCTGATGGCAACGGCATGCTCCACAGATCCTGAATTCAGTGCATGGCCCTGTCGCTTTGTCTATGATAACGGACTCCATCTCGACCAAACACTCGCCACAGCCACCAACAGCATGTCGCGTGGCATATTTTGTCATATCACCGAAAGCGTAAGACAAGGAGCGAAATACCTCGTGTTTACCAATTCTGACGGACTCTCATCCACACAGCGCGAAACGGCGGCAGAGAGCGAGAGCCACTATCAGCTCGGACTCAGCAACGGCATCATTGTGGGCTATCAAACTTTTAATACGACGCCAAACGGCGGATTTATTGCTTATGATGCACAGTGTCCAAACTGTGTGAGAAACGGCAATTCGCTGGGAAGTAGCAAGTATATCATCCAAATGGATCATAAAGGCATGGCGACCTGTCCCACTTGCAAGCGACAATATATGCTCAACAATCGGGGCATAGTGGTCAATGGCGGTAAAGACGACCATAAACTGGAACAATACGCACTGGTCAATTGTACCGGGCCAACGGGGGTTGTTTCTGTTTTCTCACGACAATAATCTACCAAGGTTTATCCGATAGGCAATGGATGGAAGTCGCATAGACCTCTATCCAGTATTCTCATGTGCTGACAAGACATAGCGACTGGTCAGCCGCAATGACTCTATTCGTTCAGAAAGCGATGCAAAGCACTGATGAGGACATCGTTTTCTTCAGGACTCTGGGTGGCTATGCGGAAGTGGTGGGGCGATAGATTGGCAAAGTTTGAACAGTTGCGAATCAGAATGCCCTCATGGTCTATCAGCCAATTCTTCAGTTGAAGGCTGCTGGCTTGCTCTATCATACAGAGCATAAAAGTGCTGTCGGTGTCGTAAACGCTGATGCCAGGGAGGGCACGCAAAGCATCGCGAAGGCGTGCGGTCTCTTTCAACAGCCCCTCAAGGTCGCTGATGGCGGGCTTGTCTTGAGCGATCAGAAAGCGTGCACCCTCGATAGCCAAGGCTCCTACCGACCATGGGCGCTGGTACTGGCGGAGGTGTCGCAATATCTCAGGATGTGCTGTCACATAGCCTACACGCATGCCCGGCACCGCATAACGCTTGCTCAGCGAATGGAGCAGAATGAGGTTGGGATAGCGCATCACTTGTTTCACATCTACTAATTTTGCGGCGGTATAACCTTCATACGACTGATCGACCACGAAAAGGTGGATGGGATTGGTGGCGATAAGATGGTCGATGATGCCTTCGGTCATCACTCCTCCTGTTGGATTATTAGGATTGCAGAGCCAGTAGATGCGGCGCGTAGGCAGCAACTTCTGGTCGTTTTCATACTCATAGCTGATGATATGTTCGTTGAGGCGACAAGCATCGGCATACTCGCTGAAAGTGGGTTGGGGGATGACAGACATGCCGCCACGCGTCATCTGGGCTATGAGATAGATGGCTTCGGTCACACCGCTGGTCACCATCACGCATTCGGCAGGGATGTCGTGATACTCGGCCAACTGTTCTTCGAGCTTCCGAGGCTGAGGTTCCGGATAGTGGTTTACAAGGTCAAGATGGTTGGCAAGATGGGCTTTCAGGGCTGTATGGTCTGTCTGTTGGCAGATGTTGGAACTGAAATTGATGCGTACCTGACTGTTGTAGCGGTAGAGATCGTCACCGTGTCCTTCTATCATTGTCTTATTCTTCTGGAGAGTTTAGGAATCGTTGGATGTTTGGTAATAAGTGAAGTAATGCCTGTCAAGGTGTAGGGCTATACCTTATTTATATATATAGGGCGGCTCGTTCATGTCTGACGTGCCACCCGTATGGTCATATCGTTAGTATCGAAATGTATGCCAGGGCGCTCGATGAAGCGACTCAGCGAACCGTCGGCGGCGAGCTGGTGAGGGGTGTCGATGCTCAAACGGTCGGGCTCCATCAGCCAAATGCGGTCTGCCAACTGCATGGCGAGTTCTACATCATGGGTGGAAAGAAATATCGTTTTCTGTTGTTCGTGTGCCAGTCGTCGCAGCAATTGCATCATCTCAACCTTGCTGGGAAAGTCGAGAAAGGCTGTTGGCTCATCCAGATAGATGGTGGGTGTTTGCTGCGCAAGGGCTTTGGCTATCATACATTTCTGGCGTTCACCGTCGCTCAACGTGTGAACTGGACGGCGTCTAAGCCGGTCGATGCCTACCAAACGGATGGCTTCGTCTATCATTTGGTGGTCGTCAGCATCGAGTGAACCCCAGAAACCGGTATAGGGCGAACGCCCCATGCCTACCATTTCTTCTACAGACATATTGCGCACATCGGGCTTTTCAGTCAGTACTACACCCACTTTCTTGCTGAGTTGGCGCGACGAAAGGGCTGTCAGCGGAGTGCCGTCGAGATAGATTTCGCCGGAAAGGGCGGGTTGGAATGCCGACAAAGTGCGCAGCAGTGTGGATTTGCCGATACCGTTCTGCCCCAACAAACAAGTCAGTTCGCTGGCATTGATGGTTGCGTTGATATCGCTGACCACGATGCGTTGCTGTCCTTTGACGATATACCCGATGGTGAGATGTCTGAGTTCTACGGTTTCCATGAGGTTGACTTTTGTATGCTGGGAATTATTTCTCTTTAGAAGTGAGTTCGTTGCGCAGACCCTTCATGCCTGTGAGATAGGCTTTGGCAGATCCGAACGAAAGGAACATATCCAAGCGTACGGGCAGGTGATTCTTATCGTCGGTGACGAAGAAACGTATGAGTTCGTGGTTCTTGCCGTCCTCACGTTCGATAAATGAGAATATCAGACAACGGAACTTCGCATTGCTGTTTTTCATCTTCAGCGTAGTCTTTCCGCCGTATTTCAACCATGAGTTGCTTAGGTGTCTGGCATCGCTGATGGGCATGGGGATATTCTCGCCCTTGCGCAACTTGGATGTGTCGAAGTTGCGTGCACGAAGGAAAATGCTCATCATGTCGTAGATGCAGTCCTTATACTCTGCTTGTTTCCAGTGGTGTTTACCGTCGGCATCGATGCGATGCATCTTCAAGTGGCTGTTTCCCTTAGGGTAGCTATACCACAACTCATCTACGTAATAGCGCTTGCCCTCGCGTGCTCCTTTGCGGTAATAAAGTGGGGTAATATCGGTAGTGGTGTAGCATAGCAGGGTATCGCGCATGATAAACATGTTGTCGAGCTTGTCGTTACCACGCGTGATGAGGCTCGACCGGAAGGCAGGCACACCTTTGTGGGTCGATTGTACGGTGGACATAGATGCCGTGCCGACCTTCACCCATACGAATTTCCAATTGAAATAGAGGTCGTAGGAGAGATACTCGCCCGATTTGAAGGCGGTGTTGTGGATGCCACATTGCGCTTGCGAGGTGGTGACGGTGTGTGAGAAAAGTGGCAGACAGAGCATCAGCATGAGCAATAGGCGTCTGCCGTTGGTATTCAGGTGTTTCATCTTTTATCGTCATTTAGAGTTGTTGTTAGCGGTTTGCAACACGCCGTTCTTGTAGTAGGAAATACCCAAACGACGTGCGCGCTCGGCATTTCTATTGAGTAACTTCTGTTTCTCTTTATCCGGTTTCTGCTTGGTTATCTCGCCGGGCTTCTGCATGTTGAGCGGTGTGGCGGTAAGATTCCAAGGGCGGGTGATGTCCCATTTCTCCTTACAGTCTATGCGTCCGGGGAAATAATATACTTCCTCTGGTTGTAAGTTGGCATCGTAGTTGCCTGTATCCCATACGCCATTGCCGTTGCGATCGCGGAAGGCACGTGCGTAATAGCCACCGGGTTTGACATAGAAGAATACGGCATCGCCATTGGCTTCGGTACGCACTTGCTTGATGGTCTTCTCGCTTTGGTCGAGCAACTCTACCACATAGGTGGTGTCGGTGACGCCTGCGAGTTGCAAGACGATGGTCGAGAACTCATCGAGGGTGCTGATCTTAATGCCTTGTTTGAAGGGTTTCGATACGTTGCCGTAGATGTCTTCGAAGGCGGCGGAATCTACTTCTAAGCTGTATTCGCTACCGGCTGTCCATTCGGCAAGCACATCATACGTGCGGAGCAATGAGTCGCGACGCTGCACATCAACGGGCACACGATACCAAAGGGTATCAACCTTAGTATATAGGTGGATAGAGGCGGTGTCGCATCGAGCCAGTGGAGCGGGCATATTGATGGTGGGACGACTGTCTGGTGCCATGGTGCCGGGCACGTTATACTGCACTTTAAGTGGCTCGCGCGGCATGATACTGTCGTAGGGCTCGCCTTGCTTTTTGAGTTTAGCTTGCTCCTTTTCCCAACTCTCAACCTGTTTTTTCAGGTCTTTCTGCCGTTTGGCGTAGCTGGTTTTGGCTATCACATCTACCGTATCAATCTGTGTGACGAGTACTCCGGTAGAGTCGGTCATGAGATAGGAGAGTTGCATGGATAGCGTATCTTGGTTGACCAGTGCCGTATCGCGCAACCAATAGGTCAGTGTGTCCTTCTTTTCGCTGGCCTCAAGAACGAAGGCGTCTTTCTCATCGAAGTTGAAGCCGCGTATTTCTGGCAATTGTGGGTTGCCATAACTGAAATATAAAGTGAAGCGGTCGGCATCTTTTCGCTCTGGTTGTTTCAGCAGATAGCGGTCGGTTTGAACTTCTTGGAAGGCCAGAAGGATGATGTCGTCGGGATAGAAGTGGGTGTATGGCACTCGCAATATATTATCGATACGCAAGGAATCACGCCAGATGGTGTCCTGTCGGATATCTGGTCCGGCTGACGGTTTATAGGTGGTATGGGAGAAAGCCACCATCTCGCTCTTCTGATTGAACATATAATTGCCATCGGCATCTTGTAGCGCATAGACGCGATACTCGCCAGGTGCAACACCTTTGATGACGAAACGCCCTCTGCCATCGGTACGGGCAACGCGCAAAAGGGGCTTGGTGCGGAACGCTGAGTCTGCCAGATCGGCATAGAGCCCAACTTGTATGCCTTTGATAGGTTCGAGGTTTGAGGCGTCGAGCACCGTTCCTGCCACCTCGAAAGTGTCGATGCGTTCACCGGTAGAGAAGGTGAAGGTGTAGTTGCCCAACGGATTGTTTTCGTTGTTGTCGCTGATGGCATCGCTGAAGTCGATGGTGTAGGTGGTGTTGGCCTTTAGTGAGTCTTTCAAGTCAACAACAATCTTTTTACCCGTTGCCTTAATCTCGGGCATCTCCAATTGTGGTGGAGAGACGATAACATTCTGTGTGGCATCCTCCAGCTTGATATACTCATCAAACTGTATGGTTATTCTTTTGGAGTTCACACCGACAGCCTGATCGGCTGGATTGGAGCCGATGATGCGGGGTGGATCATCGTCAAACCATCCGCCATCGGGTTGTCCCATACGTGCGCATGCCACCATCAGCAGGGATAGGGCTGCTATGAGTATCAACTGGAAGTGTCTGTTTGTGGGTCTGTTCATGATTGCAGTTTGAGAAGCTGTTCGATATGTTCACGCGAATTGCTTAGGCGTGGCACTTTGTGCTGACCGCCTAATTTGCCGCGTTGCTTAAGCCAATCGTTGAAAAGTCCCTTTCTGGCAGGGATAATCTCCAGATGTTGCAGGGTGATATTCTTATAGCGTTTGGCTTCATAGTCGCTGTTGAGCTCTTGTAGGCGACGGTCAAGCAGGTCGGAGAACTGCTGCAAATCGGCAGGAGGGGTGCTGAATTCAATCAACCACTGGTGGCGACATTTGGCATTGGCATCCATGAAAACGGGGGCTGCGGTGTATTCCAGCACCTCGGCACCTGTTTGTTGACAGGCATAAGCCAGACCCTGTTCGGCATTATCTACGATGAGTTCCTCGCCAAAAGCGTTGATAAAGCTCTTGGTACGACCTGAGATAACAAACTTATATGGGTTGGTGGAGGTGAATCGGATGGTATCACCGATCATGTATCGCCATAATCCGCATGATGTAGTGATTATCATGGCATAGTTTTTGTCCTTTTCAACGCCCCATAACGGAACGATGTTGTCGGTGCCCATCTCTTGGAACTCGTAGAAAACATCATAGTCGAGCATGAGCAACATCGCTTTGTCGGATGGGTCATCCTGCAGGCCGAAGAATCCTTCGCTCGCATTATACGTTTCCATATAATGCATTTTGGGTGACGTGATAAGTTGTTCATACTGCTTGCGGTAGGGGGTGAAAGCCACTCCGCCATGGAAGAATACTTCAAGATTGGGCCATACTTCTTCCAAATGGGTCTTGCCAGAAATCTCCATGACACGGTTTAATACCGATAACATCCATGAGGGAACGCCTGATATGTTGGTCACATTCTTGTGGAGTGCTTCGTGGGCAATGCGGTCGCGCTTCACTTCAAAGTCTTCAAGCAATGCGGTCTTCTTCTTCGGAATGCGCACCAAATTTGCCAAAGGATTGATGTTTTCGATGAGAATGGCGCTGAGGTCGCCTACCAAAGAATCTGGCAGATTATAGTTGGGAGCATGGCTGCCACCTAAAATCAATGCGCGGCCGTCAAACAATCGAGATTGAGGATTGTTGCGGAGATAGAGGGCTACAGAGTCGAAGCCACCTTTGTAGTGGATATTTCTCAGACCGTCGCTGCTGACAGGAATGAACTTCGACTTGTCGTTCGTAGTGCCACTCGATTTGGCATACCATTTCACACGTCCGTTCCAGAGGATATTTGTCTCTCCGTGGCGCATGCGATCTATCTGTTCTTTCAGTTCTTCGTAGGTGTTGACGGGGCAGTTTCGCACGAAAGTATCATAGTCTTTCGTGGCTGAAAATGCATATTTGCGTCCTATTTCGGTGTTGGATGCTTGAGCAAGCAGGCGGTGCAACACCTCGCACTGAAGGGCTTCGCCCTCCTTCTGATGGCGTTCCAGTTCATGCATGCGATGCACGAAGATGTGGCGTACAATATTTGTTAAACTCATATCTGTATTATTATACAAGGTGCAAAGGTAGTGCAAACCGAGCGAAATACAAAAGAAAAGACCATTTTCTTTTGTATTTCCGAGGTGCAGCCTACCTTCGCGACGTAGTCACAAAGGTACGATTAAGTGAGCGAAGTACAAAAGAAAAACGAGTTTTTCTTATATCTGCAAGACTTCTATGTGACTTCTACAAGCCACATACGCAGCGTTTGACAGAATCATGAGCAACTTGCATTTGTTGCTTATAAAAATTTAACTTAGTGTGTTTCATAGTATTTAATATAGTTACAAATTCTTATTTTTGAATGGAAGAACCATGTTTTTTTATCAGAAATCAAAGAAATATACTACCTTTGTAACCAATATACTAACAAAAAAGCCCTAATGATGGCGCTTATCAACTTCAAATAAAACAACTAACAATAATGAAGAAAATTATCTCTATCACTCTTGCATTGCTTTGTTTCGAAAGCATGGAAGCACAGAAAATCACCTTCTTCTCACCTACTGTGGTACGTGTGGAGAAGACTACAGATGGGCAGTTTGCAGAAAAGAAAAGCCTTGTTATAACGGCTACACCGCAAAAAGTGGCGGTCAGTGTCAAGCAGGCGGATGGCAAAACTGTCTATCGGACGAATGCGTTGACCGTTACCGTGGATGATAAATTGCAAAAGGTAAGCTTTGCAAAAGCCGACGGTACAACGCTTATGACTGAAGGAGACTTTGCCTTTACGCCTATTACAAAGGGTATAGACAAGGGATCGTATCGCGTAAAACAAGCTTTTGCACTGGAAAAAGATGAGCCCATCTATGGATTGGGAATGATGCAGAGCGGAAAAATGAATCTCAGAGGAGAACACAGACTGATGATACAAACTAATCTGGAAGACTTTACTCATTTCTTCCAGAGCATTAAAGGATATGGCATCTATTGGGACAATTACTCGCCAACAACAATCAACGACGATGATACACTGCAACTGGAGAGTCAGGTAGGAAAGGCTGTTGACTACTATTTCATGTATGGTAACGATGCTGATGGCGTCATCCGACAGATGCGGTGGCTAAGCGGAAAAGTTCCTATGGTGCCACGTTGGACCTATGGATTCCATCAAAGTCGTGAGAGATACAAGTCGGCAAACGAACTGCTCGACGTGGTAAGACGCTATCGCAAAATGGGAATACCATTCGACGGAATAATACAAGACTGGCAATACTGGGGTGGTAACTACAACTGGAACGCTATGGAGTTTCTTAATGATGCGTTCAGTAATCCACAAGCTATGATAGATGAGGTGCACCAACGTCATGCACATCTCACCATTTCGGTATGGGCATCGTTCGGACCACATACAAAACCATATCGTGAACTCGATGAAAAAGGATTGCTCTTCCATTTCAAAACATGGCCAGAGTCGGGACTTACCCAGTGGCCACCACGTCAGGACTATCCGTCTGGTGTACGTGTTTATGACTGCTACTCGCCTGTGGCACGCGATATCTATTGGAAATATCTATCAAAACTCCAT
Source organism: Prevotella sp. P3-92 (assembly GCF_002251205.1). Taxonomy (NCBI): domain Bacteria; kingdom Pseudomonadati; phylum Bacteroidota; class Bacteroidia; order Bacteroidales; family Prevotellaceae; genus Prevotella; species Prevotella sp. P3-92. The sequence goes on from NZ_NPJE01000070.1 coordinate 11,732, forward strand.
CAGATGGGGATCGATGCATGGTGGATGGACTCTACAGATCCCGACCATTGCCAGTTTAAGGATAGTGACCTTGACGAAAAATGCAGCATGGGTAGCTGGCGATCTGTACGCAATGCATTTGCCTTGATGGCGGTTGGAGGAGTGGATCAAAACCAGCGTAAGGCGGATTCAATACATCGACCTTTCATTCTTACACGTTCCTTCTTCGCCGGACAACAGCGCTATGGAGCACATACGTGGAGTGGAGACGTGGGCAGTTCGTGGCAGTCTTTTCGCGCACAAGTGCCACTTTGTCTGAATCACACACTTTGCGCCAACCCCAATGTGAATACCGATATAGGCGGATTCTTTGCCAATGCATACAACCGCACCTATCTCGACAATACTGGAACAACTAATCCACAGTTCCAAGAACTATACGTGCGATGGATGCAGTTCGGACTTTTCACACCAATGATGCGTAGCCACGGTACTGAGGTATATCGAGAACTCTATTACTACGGCAAGCCTGGCGAACCTGTATATGATGCATTGCTTGATGCCGTAAAGATGCGTTATCGCCTATTGCCATATATCTATAGTCAAAGCTGGCAAGTAAGTGCCAACGATGATTCATTTATGCGTCCCTTGGTGATGGACTTCCGCAACGATAAAAATGTGTGGAACAATGGACGACAATATATGTTTGGTCACAGCTTCTTAGTGTGCCCGGTGGTTGATCCACTATTTACTGAGGAGAAAATAGTAAAGACCGACGAGCAATCGGGCTGGGATAGACACGATAACAATGAGTATGCAAACGGATGGCCAACGGTGGATTGGAGTCAGAAAAAGCAGTTTGACGTCTATCTGCCACAAGGGGCTGACTGGTATGACTATTGGACAGGACAGTTATATAAAGGCGGACAGACCATCAAAGCTGATGCACCAATAGCACACTCACCACTCTATGTCAAGGCTGGAAGTATTGTGCCGATGGGTGATGACCGACAGTATAGCGACGAAAGACCATGGGATGTGCTCACACTATTGGTTTATCCAGGATGTGATGCATCGTTTACACTCTATGAAGATGAGGGCGACAACTTCAACTACCAACGTGGACAATATGCCGAAATTCCTATGACATGGAACGAAAAACAGCATTTGCTGACTATCGGACAGCGTCGCGGAAAATTCAAAGGAATGCTCCAAAAGCGTGTCTTTGAGGTGAAGATGCCCGATAATACCATTTATAAAGTGGCCTATAATGGTAAGAAAACAACGGTAAAAATTAAACGATAAAATCAGAAAGTGAGCGTATATATAACGAAAAAAACGCTGCATACAACCATACTGACGCTCTTGTTGCTGATGTTACACACAGCAACATGGGCGCAGTATGACTTATTGTCGGCAAAGAAAGGAGTTGTGAAAGACGGCTACGACTTTTGGGTATATACGCCAGATGACTATTATTTCTCGCAGGAACAAACTCCATTGATTATCTTCCTGCATGGTGCAAGTCGCTGTGGACGCGATATGAAACGCTGTTTGCAATATGGCCCTGTTGATGCCGTTAAGATGGGAAGACAGATTCCCGCACTTATAGTTACCCCACAAAACCCAGGCGGGGCATGGAATCCACGCCGCCTTAACAATATTCTGGAGTGGATGAAGAAGAACTATTCATTTGACGATACACGCGTATATGTAATAGGTATGAGTCTCGGAGGCTATGGTACACTGGATTTCGCAGGTACTTATCCCGACAAAATAGCTGCCGCAATAGCACTATGTGGCGGTTCTACGCTGAAAGACTATCGTGGATTGGGTGAATTACCATTATGGATTGTGCATGGAACTGCAGACCGCGCCGTATCGGTGCGCGAATCACAGAAGGTCGTTGAAGGGATGAAAATACTCGGAGCTACCGAGCGTTTGCGTTATGACTGGATGCCTGGAGCATCACATGGCGCTTTGGCACGCTTCTTCTATACCGACAAAACGTATGATTGGTTGTTTCAACACGCATTAAGCGACCCACTGCGACCGATTAACACAAATATCGATATTACCAAAACCGACCTGTCACAGGCTTACCGCGATATAAAGCGGCGAACTGATGAACTCGAACTTGAACTTGATAACGACAAATAATTCGTACCACCGACACATCTGTTTTCTGACCAAAGAGACGCTGTTGGTGGTCAATCACTATAACAATGAAAAGTCTATCAAAGCAACTAAGAACTCTGGAATCGTATCTGTATTCTATCCTTATGGCTGTTTTGGCTGCCATCGGGATGCCTTCGGCTGCTCAACAGAAAGGTAAAGCAACCTTTTATTCGCAGCGCGCTAATGGTTCAAGAACGGCAAGTGGAGAACGTATCCATAGTGACAGTCTGGTCTGTGCTCATCGCACACACCCTTTCGGCACACTCCTAAAAGTGAGAAATCCTGCCAATGGCAAGGAAGTTGTAGTACGCGTTATCGACCGAGGACCTTTTTCCCGTGGTCGTGTCATCGATCTTTCCTATCGCGCTGCCCGTGAGTTGGGCATCGTAGCGCAGGGTGTTGCCATGGTTGAGGTATCGGTTTATAAGCGAAAAGTAGAGATACCATTCAAGCCAGATGACGGTTTTGATGTGCCTGAACTCGATTTGGAAATGACCGAAAGCGATGATAAAATCGTTCCGCAATGGCAAGATGAAGATGAAAAAACTGTTGCTGTTCCTGCGAAAAAAACGGCAGGAAAATCCACAGGAAAGTCTGCAATGCATCCAAATAAAGCCACGGAGAAGGTTTCAGGTAAGTCTGCTACATCTCATAGTAAAGGTACGGGGAAGGCTTCCGGAAGGTCTGCTGCACATACAAGTAAGTCGGCTGTTCACAAAGTGCAACCTGTCGAGAAGCAGAAAAAGAGATGATTTCATGGTCTTCATCATCTTTTTGGAATGGCTGTTTAATGGTCTGTCAACCCAAGCGTCAGTATGCTGAAGCGTATATTTTTTGCTACTTGCATCTCTTGAATACAGGCCATGGCGGTGGCACCTGTAGTGCAGATGTCGTCTATCAATAGGATATGTCGGTCAGAAAGTGCTGAGGCATCACGCAATACAAACATGTTTTCCACATTTTTCTGGCGTTCAGTGTGCCCCAACATCGTTTGACTTTGTAGGAAATGCTTGCGACGGAGCGCTTTGGTAATTACTGGAATAGAGGTGATTTTACTGACTCCACGTGCCAAGTATTCGCTTTGGTTGTAGCCTCGTTGATGTAGCCGGCGGCGCGAAAGTGGTACCGGAACGATGGCATCTATATCGTTAAAGAACCCTGAGGATAATAGTTCTTTTGCCATGATTTCCCCCATAGCCATCGCATAGTCAGGATGCCGGTAGTATTTTATAGCATAAATGAGGCGCGCTGAAGCATTGTGAGGATTGAAATGGACGAATGCCACAGCCTTTTCTATAGGTACGATACCTTGAAACAAGACGGTCATAGGATTATAGTCTGCCGTCAGTTCGTAGTGGGTACGCGGCAGTCTTGTGGCACAACTGCCACAAATGGCTTTCTCGTCGAAGCCCAACCGACTGTCGCAGATACTGCAATGGCGGGGCAGAATGGTGTCGAGAAGCCTATTCCATATCGTATTCTTCTTCGTCATCGATACTGATACACTGTTTGATAATATCCATGGTGAATCCTCTGCCGATGGCAAATTTGATGAGCTTCTGCCGCAGTTCATAGTCGTTACGGGCCTTTACTGAGCGTCTTTTCTGTTGTAGCAATGGGCGCAGAATGGCAATGTATTCCTCGTCGTCGATACTGTCGAGCACTCGTTGGCGTATGTCTTCGGCAATGTGTTTCAGCCACATGGCCTGTTCGACCTTGCGTCGTCCCCATTTATTGTATTTCACTTTGTCGTTGGCAAAAGCACGTGCAAAGCGCTCATCATCTACATATCGCTCGGTTATCAGCCGTTGCATCACTCTCGCCTGAGCATCGTCAGCAATTTCCCAACGGCGCATTTTCTCCTGCATCTCATATTCGCAGTGTTCAGCTTGAGCACATAATGCAGCCAAGCGGAGGTAGGCTTCTTGTTCTGTCATCGTGTTCATCGGCGGCAACGGATAAAGCGTATTTTGCCAAAAGCATCGCTACGGGGCGTCACTTCGCTGAATCCAGCATTGTGAAGCATTGTGCAGAGATCATCGGCATAGAGTGGATTGATTTCGAAATAAAGGTAACCTTGCGGTAGAAGTGCCGTTAAGGCATAGCGTGCAATGGCGCAATAGAATCGCAGCGGATCGCTATCTGGCACGAAAAGTGCTGTGTGTGGTTCGTAATCGAGTACGTTTTTCTCCATCGCTTCAGCCTCGTTTTGACAGATATATGGCGGATTGCTCACGATAATGTCATAGCGCTGATTATCATCTTCATGATTTTGTAGTGCATCGCGCAATATGAAATCAACATGTGCGTTCAGGTTTTGTGCATTTTCTGAAGCCAGCGAAAGGGCATCGGGGGATATATCCCATGCTGTAATCTGTGCTTTTGGCTGTGCCAATGCCATAGTGATGGCAATGCAACCACTGCCTGTTCCGATATCGAGCAAACTGCTGAATGGTGTGGAAAGCATCCATTGACAGAGTTCTCCGGTCTCAGGTCTGGGTATTAAAGCCCGTCGGTCGGTATGGAAAGTATGTCCGCAAAACTGCGTCTTGCCTAATACATACTGCACGGGCTCATGGTTTTTCAATCGTTCTGCCACTTGTTTGAGGTCGCTGTCATCGATGTCTGCGTCGCGTCCGAGACAGATATCGGTGAGTGATAAACCATAGCGCACTTCATAAACCAAGCGTGCAATGGCTTTTGCCTCACCCTCGTCGTAGGTCAATGCCAGTTGTTTACAAAGCGTATTGTACGTCATTCCTACTGCAATAGAAGTGGGTTAGGGGTGTTGCAACAGCTGGATAGCCTTCATCACGATGTCGTTTTGCTCATTCATGATAGAGAAATACTCATCCATATTCCATAGGTCGCGTGCCACAAGTGCCTTCATTTGGAGACGAAGGGATGGGAGTGACTTTTGCAATTCGGCATCGTCTTTTGGTTTGACACCGTCTTTTGCAGCCTCTGCCAACATTTGGTCAATCACATCTTGCGGCACTTCATAGGTGTTTTTGAAAGTCTCAAACACAGGATACTGCTTTTGCAACTGCTTGCGATGTGTATCCACATAGCGCAGATTGGCATTGATGATATATGATTTGGCAGCAATCTCTCTGTAGAAGGGAGTATAGATTGTAGTATCGAGTGGCACATAATGGTCGGGCATGATACCTCCTCCGCCATAAACCGTACGGTGTTGGCGCAGTGTATAGCATTTCAGTGAGTCGGCAAAATGTATGCTGTCTGCATGTTGCAGTTCGCCACTGGTCAGTCTGTTATATACATCCATGGCGTAATCTTCTGCTTTTCCTTTCACGTATGGTTTTTGGATACAGCGTCCAGATGGTGTGAAATAGTGGGCTATAGTCAGTCGAATCATTGATCCATCGGGCAGGTCAACAGGTCGTTGTACCAGACCTTTACCGTATGATCGACGTCCAACCACGATGCCGCGATCTTGGTCTTGTATGGCACCCGTCACGATTTCAGCGGCTGAAGCCGAGTAACTGTCAATCAACACAGCGAGCTGACCTTCCTCAAAGAGTCCTTTTCCGCGTGCTTTATAATCTTTGCGTGAGGCTTGTCGCCCTTCCATATATACAATAAGGTCGCCAGCGTGAAGCATCTCGTTGGCAATTTCCACTGCAGCGTGCATATATCCGCCACCGTTTCCTTGCAGGTCAAGTATGAGCGAGGTCATGCCTTGTGCCTTTAAAGCTTTGAGGCGTTCGCGAAATTCTTCGTGGGTTTGTGCCCCGAAGCTACCGATTCGGATATATCCTATCGTTGGTCTGATCATATATGAGGCATCGATAGTCTTCACAGGAATCTTGTCGCGGATGATATCGAAATGCAGCATGCCCTTGATACCGCGGCGTACAACGCCCAAGCGCACTAATGTTCCCTTTCGTCCGCGCAGTCTGCGCATGATTTCTTCGCGCGACATTTTTACGCCAGCAATCGCAGTATCATTGACGGTGACTATTCTGTCGCCCGCCATGATGCCTTTCTTTTCAGACGGACCGCCTACCACGGGTTGTATCACGAGTAGTGTATCTTCCGACATATTAAACTGCACACCGATGCCCTCGAAGTTGCCTTGCAGTGATTCGTTGCTTGCTTCCACCTCTTTTGCGGTAAGGTAACTGCTGTGCGGATCGAGTTTTTCGAGCATACCTCGTATGCCGTCTTCCACCAATCGCTGTTCATCTACGGTGTCCACATACAGGTTGTTGATAGCCATCTCTGCTATTTGCAGTTTGCGCAAGGCTTCTCCTCGCATATTGATGCGCAACTGTGCTATGGCAGCCAACGGCAACAATAGCATGAGGTATAGTATATTTCTTTTTGAAATCATGTTTTCTTTGTTATTCGTAAACGTCTTCTGGTCGGTCTTCCTCTATCACGAGGTTGTCGATGATAAAGTTCTGTCGCTCCATAGTGTTCTTGCCCATGTAGTATTCCAATAGCTTTTGCACCTGGTCGTTCTTATGCAGCGTCACCTGTTCGAGTCTGATATCAGGTCCGATAAAGCCAGCAAACTCTTCTGGGCTTATTTCTCCGAGACCTTTGAATCGTGTGATTTCCGGGTCCGGTCCTAATTGTTGTATGGCATTGATGCGTTCCTCTTCGCTATAGCAATAGCGTGTGATGAAGTCAGTCTTCTTTCCTTCCGTCTTAGCGTCAGCTTCTGCCACCACCTTTTTGTTTTTTATTTTGGTTCTACGGTTGCGCACTCTGAACAAAGGAGTCTGTAGTACATATACGTGTCCCTTTTTGACAAGTTCTGGAAAGAACTGCAAGAAGAATGTAATGATCAGCAGTCGGATGTGCATTCCATCGACATCCGCATCGGTAGCCACTATCACTTTATTGTAGCGCAACGTGTCAAGGCTCTCTTCGATATCGAGTGCAGCCTGCAAAAGGTTGAACTCTTCGTTTTCATAGACCACCTTTTTGGTCAGTCCAAACGAGTTCAGAGGTTTACCGCGCAGTGAGAAAACCGCCTGTGTATTCACATCTCTGCTCTTTGTGATACTTCCGCTTGCCGAGTCGCCCTCAGTGATAAAGATGCAACTCTCCTCTTTTCTGTCGTTTTTAGCATCGCTGAAATGGATGCGACAATCGCGCAGTTTGCGGTTGTGCAAGTTAGCTTTCTTTGCCCGTTCACGTGCAATCTTGGTCACACCCGCCATTGCTTTGCGCTCGCGTTCGCTCTCTTTCACCTTCTGCTCTATCACTTCAGCCACGTCGGTATGGATGTGCAGGTAGTTGTCCACCTCCTGTTTGACGAAGTCGCCCACATATTTATTAATAGAGACTCCATCGTTAGGAGACATAGTGAGTGATCCCAACTTGATTTTGGTCTGGCTTTCGAACATCGGTTCCTCTACGTTGATGGCAATAGCAGCAACGAGTCCGGTTCGAATATCCCCATATTCGTATTTCCCGAAAAATTCCTTAATTGTCTTGGCGATATGCTCTTTGAATGCACTTTGATGTGTACCGCCCTGAGTTGTATGTTGTCCGTTGACAAACGAATAATATTCTTCACCATACTGGTTGGCATGTGTGAATGCAATTTCTATATCTTCTCCCTTGAGGTGTATGATGGGATATAGGGGATCGTTGGTCATTCGGTCCTTCAACAAGTCCTCCAAACCATGTCGGCTGAGTATTCTTCTGCCGTTGTACATGATGGCGAGACCAGTATTGAGATAGGTATAGTTGCGGAGCATGTTTTCCACAAAGTCATTGTGGAACTGGTAGTTGACAAACAAGGTATTGTCTGGCTCGAAGAAGATGTATGTTCCATTCTCGTCGTCGGTCTTTTCTGTCACGTCACTTTGCAGTTGTCCGCGCTCAAAAACCGCTCTTCTTACCTGTCCATCTCTATATGATGCCACTTCAAACCTACTGCTTAACGCATTGACTGCTTTGATACCGACACCATTGAGTCCTACAGATTTTTTGAAAGCCTTAGAGTCATATTTACCGCCCGTATTCAGCATACTGACCGCTTCGATAAGTTTTCCTTGTGGAATGCCACGTCCATAGTCGCGCACCGACACCCGCAGTTGGTCGTCGATGTTGATTTCTATGCGGTCTCCGGCATTCATTTTAAACTCGTCGATAGAGTTGTCTATGACCTCTTTCAGCAATACATAGATGCCGTCTTCAGCCAGCGAACCATCGCCCAGGCGTCCGATATACATGCCCGGTCTTGTTCGCACGTGTTCCATATCCGACAGATGTCGGATATTGTCATCTTCATATCTGATGGTTTGCTCGTTGGTGTTGATGTCTTCGCTCATATTGTCAGGTTAGATATTCTTTTTATAACAGCGGCGCCGCTTATGTTGTACGTGTTCAAGATACTGCCATTGGCTCTGCACTTTATCGTTGGTTTCCATCTCGACATTAGTCTCTCCCCATTCAAAGCCATATTTCTGATACCATGGGATGAGGTCGTAGAATAGCAAAGCGTTAGCGCCTTTGTTTTGATATTCAGGCAGAATGCCTACCAGCATAAGATCTACAATCTTTGTTTTGTGGAATTTCAGAGCCTTGAGTAAGTGCCACCAGCCGAATGGGAACATTCTTCCGTTGTGGCATTTCTGCAGTGCTTTAGTCAGCGACGGTATAGATATGCCCACTCCAATCAGTTTGTGGTCTGGCGTATTCCAGTCTTCTATGAGAGTGACGAGATTGAGGTCGAGTACAGGGAAATACATTTTGAGGTATTCGTCAATCTGCGCTTCGGTCATTTGCGAGTATCCGTAGAGGTTTCCGAATGTTTGGTTGACCACGTCGAACACTTTTCTTCCCACCTGTTCTTTGCCAAAAACCTCGCTACGTTTTATCTTTCTTACGTGAAGGTTGTATCGCTTCATCACCATTTGTGCGATTTTAGCGTATTTGTCGGGCATCGTTCCCTTTTTTGGCACAATAAGTTTGAACTCCACGTAGTCGTTGTCTTTCTCCCAACCGCCCATCTGTTCCATGTGTTTTGGATAGTAGGGATAGTTGTAAATAGTCGCCATCGTACCCAATTGGTCGAATCCTTCAATGAGCATACCCTCTGGATCCATGTCCGTATAGCCGAGTGGTCCTACCATTTCGGTCATACCTTTGGTGCGCCCCCATTGTTCAACGGCCTCAAGTAATGCTTTCGAAACCTCGATATCGTCAATGAAGTCGATCCATCCGAACCTCACGCTTTTTCTCTGCCAGCGTTCGTTGGCTCGGTTATTGATGATGGCAGCCACGCGTCCAACAATCTTTCCGTCTTTAAAGGCGAGGAAATATTCAGCTTCGCAAAATTCGAAAGCCGCGTTTTCCTTCTTGTTGTGCGTATGTTTCTCGTCGCTGTATAGGTTGGGCGCATCATATTTATTGCCTCTATACAGGTCATAATGGAATTGTATGAAGTCTTCCAGAAGTTTCTGGCTATCTACTCTCTTTATTTCTATTGATGACATCTCTTCTTCTTTTTATCTATAAATAACGTCCAGAATTGATGCAAAGGTAGTGAAAAACTGACAAAAAGCCAAACATTTAACCTATTTTACGGCATACGAACAATACGTGGTTGCCATCTGGAAGTGTGGTGCCGAAGATGTATGTATCTCCACCGTCTTTCAGCTTGAGTTTCTTGCGCAGTACTTCTGCCGATAGTGGAAAGTTGCGCACTGCCACATTGGCGCGGTCTATACCAGCAAGTGCTTGTCTCAGTTCGCGCTTGTTTAAGGAGCATTGTTGCTTGACGATGAAACTTCTACCAGGGAATGATTTCACTGCTGTGTTGCTTAGGAAGAGGTGTGAATTGGCAGCCACCTGTTGCATGGCGAAGGCACGTCCCACTTCAGTGAAGCATCCGCCTTTCATGATACTGGCATTGGGTTCATAGAGATAGGTGTTGTCCAAAGCGCTGTTGTCAGTTGCTGTGGGTTGGCAGGTTGGTGTTTCTGTTGTGTCGGAAGGGCAGAACCGTTGTTCATCGTTGATACAAATGAGTGTTGGATTTGCCGAAGCGCGATGGTCGATGACAAGCAATAGCTCCTTACATTCATTTTTCACGCTGACGATATGTACCTCGCTGGCACCTCCCAGGTCATCAACCGCCTTTCGCCAGTCGAGCATAGGCGATAGTTTCATGACTATATGTTCAGCCTTTTCGCGCAACACAGGCATCATGAGCGTGACATCTGGTGTGCAATCAGCCAGTCCGTAGGTGCGTGCGCCATGTTCGTCGCGCCTTGCCGGGTCTATGAATATGACCGTAGCACGCGCCATCTTGTTGACAAAGTCTTCTGCATCATCGTTGGCAACGGCGGCTTCCAACTGCAGTATGGGGAAGTTGTGGTGTGCCAGTTGACAGAGCATTTCATTGCGTTCCACGTAGGTTCGCTTGTCGAATGCCCTTGCCATGAACGAGAAATCGATACCCATGCCGCCTGTAAGATCCACATAGGAAGTGTCTTTGCCGCCCCATCTCTCCACGACGTTTGCTTTGTATTGAGCCGTTTGTTGGCTCGATGCCTGTTCCATGTTGAGGTGTGGTGGGTATAGAATGTTGTCGCAAGCTGCCCAGTCGGGCAGTTTTCGGCGTGCAGTCTGCCATCCGGCAATCTGTTGCAAAGCCAGTTTCAGATCGATGTCTGACGCAGGTTTCGTCAGCGCCAACTGGCGGATGTCATCGTTGCGATGTTGCTTGATGAAGGTTAGGGTACTGTCGTTCATTGTTGGGAATGGGGGATGGAGGACTGAAGGAGATGCTTCGGTAACGGTTGCGGCCTTTCTTCGTTGGTGGTTGCGGCTCTTTTGGGGTGGCTGTGGGCTGTAAAAACGAGGAGGAGTCAGCGTTGTGCGGACCCCTCCCAGTGTTATTTTTTCACGCTGATGTTATTTCACATATTCCGCGAAATCGGTCAGTCGCATATCGCCCTTGCGTGCCAATGAGTCGTGCATAGCGAATGCAGCGGGCAGATTGTGGCGTGTGTGACCGCCTTTGGCAATCTTCATGTAGTCCCACAACAGTTGCTTGTAGTCTGGATGTACGCACTGCTCGATAATGAGTTTCGCTCTTTCTTCCGGACATTTACCGCGCAAGTCAGCCACACCTTGCTCTGTTACGATGATATTGACATCGTGTTCTGAGTGGTCCTGATGGCTTACGAAAGGCACGATGCTACTGATTAGGCCGCCTTTGGCTGTTGACGGACAGGTGAAGATAGAGAGGTAAGCGTTGCGCTCGAAGTCTCCCGAACCACCAATACCGTTCATCATCTTCACGCCACTGATATGTGTAGAGTTTGCATTGCCGTAGAGGTCACACTCAATAGCGGTGTTGATAGCGATAACACCCAGTCGGCGAATGATCTCAGGACTGTTTGAAATCTCGCTCTGGCGCAGTGTGAGGTGGTCTTTGAAGTAGTCCATGTTGTCATAAACCTGCATGAGGCAGTCGTTTGACACGGTCAGTGAGCATGCTGATGCATCTTTCACGCGACCTGTGAGCATCATGTCAATGACAGAGTTCTGTATCACTTCGGTGTAGATATTGAAGTCGGGCACCTGCTTGTCTTGTCCCAGCGCACCGAGGATAGCGTTAGCTGTAGATCCTACGCCACTCTGCAAGGGGAGGAATTCCTTAGGAATACGTCCCTTGGCGAGCTCTGAAACGAGGAATTCGGCAGTAAGGAAACCGATTTTTTCTGTTACGGGGTCAGAGTCTTTGAAAGCTCTTGCCTCGTCGGGGATGTTACATTCTACAACGCCCACGAGCTTGTCTTTGGGTATAACTACATAGGGCACACCGATGCGATCGCCAACCTTTTCGATGGGGATAGCCTTGCGGTAAGGAGGATCGAGAGGTTCATAGACGTCGTGGATGAACTTTGCGTTGGGGTTGTGGAAGCTGTTCAGTTCGAGAATCACATGCTTGGCTAGGCGTGCAGCCGTTGGCGAGATGCCACCAGCAGCGGTCAGATAGACGTGATACTCGTTGCCACATTCCTCGATGTCGCATACTTCGAGTATAGCCCAGTCAATCTCACCATAGAAACCATAGCGCAGTTCCTGTGCCATGTGGCTCAGGTGCAGGTCGTTGTATGGGATTTCTCCCATGTTGACGCGCTTGCGGAAATCTGGATTGGTGGTATATGGAGCACGGTATTTAATGGCCTGTGCATTGGCCAGTACGCCATCTGTGGACTGTCCGGTCGAAGCACCGGTGAAGATACCAACTTTGAACTCGCGTCCAGCAGCGTGTTCTGCCTCTGCTTTCTTTGCCAGTTCTCTTGTGACAGCTTTGGCAACACCAGCAGGCGTGAAGCCACTCATGGCGATGTTGTCGTTGTTGTTGATCAGCGCTGCAGCTTCTGCAGCGGTCATGCGTGTATAAGCCATTTGTTTTACGTTTGGGTAGTTTATATTCCGTTAGTGGGTGCGAAATTACGAAATATTTGTTGAAAAGTCAAATTTTGAAGTCAAAAACTTTGTTTTTCGGTGTGTTATTAGTAATTTTGCAAAAGTAAAACTTAAAATAGAATGGAATCCAAACTCGTAATATACAATACGCTAACTCGTCAAAAAGAGCGTTTTGAACCATTGAATGCACCTCATGTAGGCATGTATGTGTGTGGTCCTACCGTCTATGGCGACCCCCATTTGGGCCATGCTCGCCCTGCCATTACCTTCGACTTGGTGTTTCGTTATCTTCGCCATTTAGGTTATAAGGTTCGCTATGTGCGCAACATTACCGATGTGGGCCACTTGGAGCACGATGCCGATGAAGGCGACGACAAGATAGAAAAGAAGGCTCGTTTGGAGCAATTGGAGCCGATGGAGATAGCCCAGTACTATACCAACCGCTACCATCAGGCTATGGAAGCCCTCAACGTGTTGCCTCCGAGCATCGAACCGCATGCCACTGGTCACATCATCGAACAGCAGCAATTGGTGCAGCAGATATTGGACAATGGTTTTGCCTACAAGTCGAACGGTTCTATCTACTTTGACATCGAGGCTTACAACAAGCAATATAAATATGGTGAACTCAGTGGACGATCGCTCGAAAACACGAAGGATGAGAGCCGCGAGTTGGCAGGTGTGGGTGAAAAGCGCCATCAAGCCGACTTTGCTTTGTGGAAGAAAGCATCGGCAGAGCACATCATGCGCTGGCCTTCGCCATGGAGTGACGGTTTCCCCGGATGGCACTGTGAGTGTACAGCCATGGGCCGTAAGTATCTTGGCGATACTTTCGACATCCACGGTGGTGGTATGGATTTGATTTTCCCACACCATGAATGTGAGATCGCGCAAGCCATTGCATCCCAGGGACACCCTATGGTTAAATACTGGATGCATAATAATATGTTGACCATCAACGGTCAGAAGATGGGCAAATCGCTGGGCAATTTCATTACGCTCAACGAGTTTTTCAGCGGCAATCACCCATTGTTGGAACAGGCCTACAGCGCCATGACCATCCGTTTCTTCATACTTTCTGCCCACTATCGCGGCACTGTTGATTTCTCCAACGAGGCATTGAAGGCATCGGAGAAGGGCTTACAGAAACTGTTGCAAGGCATTGCCGACCTGAAGCGCATCAATGTCAGCGCACATTGTGATAGTGAGACCGAACATATTGTGAAGTCGTTGCGCCAGAAATGCTACGATGCTATGAACGACGATTTGGCTACTCCACAGGTCATCAGCCATCTGTTTGAGGCTTGCTCGGTAGTCAACAAGCTCGTTGACCATAAAGCTACCATCTGTGCCGACTGTCTGAAAGAGCTTAGCGACACCATGCGCCTGTTCACATTCGACATTCTTGGTCTGCGTGAAGAGGCGAGTGAAACCAGCCAGGAGCGCGAGCAAGCCTTCGGAAAGGTGGTCGATATGGTGCTTGAACTGCGTGCCAAGGCCAAGTCAGATAAGGACTGGGCCACATCAGATAAGATTCGTGATGAGTTGGCAGCAGCAGGTTTTGAGGTAAAAGACACTAAGGATGGTGTCACCTGGAAACTTAATAAATGAGAACAATTTGATGTATTTTTACATTTTTTTGGATAAAAGTTTTTTTTTATAAATCATCGTTTAAACAGGCCGATGTGATATCGCCCTGTTTTTTTATGATCATGTTTTTGGGGCAATGCACGAAGCATCAATCACGTGTGTATAGGTCCTCTGCACCATGTATAGCGTTGGAAGCCAGAAAAACCATGTTTTTCCGCCTACTCTTAAGAGTTGTGTAACATGATGGTATATAGTGTATTATAGTGCTATGCGAGTTGCGTTACTCAGCAATTTCAATGAATTTGGTCAGCAATTTCAATGAATTTGGTCAGCAATTTCAATGAATTTGGTCAGCAATTTCAATGAATTTACTTCGCAAATTCAATGAGTTTGCACATCAACGAATATTTCGTTCGTCTCTTATAAAAATCAGTTAGCAGAGCAAATCAATTTGAATTGCTCTGCAAATCAATTTGAATTACTCTGCAAATCAATTTGAATTACTCTGCAAATCAATTTGATTTGCAGAACCAAGTGACCTTCATCAACAAGTAAAGTGCTATCGGTAGGCTATTTACCGAGATATGCTTCGCGCGTTAGGTATAGTGCAACGGTGCAGCAGCGCAGATACTCCTGCGACATATACACCATTCCGCCATAGGGATTGTCGGTTCCCCATGAGTTTTTCATCTTAAAGAACAGCCGCCCGTCGGGGTGGCGCGCCAGTCCTATTATCGTCATGCAATGGTCGTCATCGGGTCGTGACGAGGTGGTGTGGTCGGCTATGCCGCTACGAAAAGAAAATCCACTGTTGTTGATATCACCCTCCCAACAAACGGGATGGCGATGGTGCAGGGCACGCAAGACTATGGCAACCAACGAGTCTTGAGGCACGTTGAGAAAGGTTTCCCGCTCCCAGTTGTCGGGATAGTCTGCCACAATCATCTTGCCATAAGGCTGGGTAGGGTCGGAAGTTACCGCCATGTATTCCTCTGGTCCACACACACTGTGGGCAAACTCCTGTGGCGTATAACGTGCACCGAGCATGAACACCCACTGTGGCAACGGCAGTTGGTCGTGCGTAGAGTCGGGATAGGTGTCGAACGGCACAATACCTTTATTAGCCATCATGCGGACCAAGGAGTGTCCCATACCACGCTGTCGCTGTTTTCCCACCAGCCTCTTGATATAATAAGGTGATAGGTTTACCGAGTCACCTCGGCAGATATGTTCCGTCTCGATGGTGGCGAGCATGGCATAAGCCCAGCAGAGCGATTCGTTGCCTTGGTTTTTGACAGGAGTGAACGGCAGACTCACCACCTCTTGAAAATCCACAGGCGGTTGGTTCCTGCATCCTCCCGTCAGCAGGATGATACCGATGAGTAATATAGCAGTAGCGTGTTTCATGCGTGCAAAAGTACATAAAGATGGGCGGAATGACAAAAGAAACGTCCACTTTCTTTTGTCATTCCCCCGATAAGCAGTAATTTTGCAGATGAAAAGAGAGTAAGACATGAATATAATACGCTTTCTGAAAGACTGGACGCTGCCTGTGGCAATAGCTTTTGGTGCAACAGTTTATCTGCTGTTCTACTATGTGCCGCAGCTCGACGGACTGGGCAATAGGCTAGGCCCCGTTATCGATGTGATATTCCCGGTGACGGTGTTTCTCACGCTGTTAGCCACCTTTTGCAAGGTCGATTTCCATCAGATGCGCCCCCATCGTTGGCATATTGGTGTGCTTGCAGCACAGGTATTGCTGGTAGTTTCCAATCTCGGCATCATCTTTCTGGTAGGTGACGACCTTGACCAACAGCTCATCTGGCAAGGAGTGCTTACTTGTACCATCGCCCCGTCGGCATCGGCAGCGCCCGTTGTGACGGGCAAGCTCGGTGGAAACATCAATACGATGACCACCTTTACCGTCATCTCAGCCCTTGCATCGGCATTGATGATACCCTTGGTGTTTCCTCCGCTGACCAGTACGGTGCATCTTACATTCTTCGAAACCTTCCTCATCATTCTGCAAAAAGTATCGATGGTGCTCCTGTTGCCGTTGGTCTTGGGCTGGCTGATGCAGCACTATGTGAAGGCGGTCTGCCGTCGCATTGCCTCCATGCCCAATCTGAGTTTCTATCTATGGGGCGTCTCGCTCACTATTGTAGCCGGTGTAACGGTGAAGAATATCCTGCACAGCAATGCACCATTGTGGTTGCTCACGGCTATTGCTGCATTGAGTTTCGTGGTCTGCTTTGTGCAGTTCGGCATTGGTCGCGCCATTGGCAGACACCTTGGCGAGGAAATCTGCAGCGGTCAAGCCCTGTTTCAGAAGAACACCTCGTTAGCCATTTGGGTGGCTTACCTCTATCTGCATCCTGTAGCATCGGTAGGCGCAGGCTGTTATGTGCTGTGGCAGAACATCATCAACTCAGCTGAACTGTGGCACTACCGCCGCACCCATCCCAATCCGTGACTTACTGAATAACATCGCAACATGACAATGACAAAGACCGATATCACGACCATCATTTTCGATGCCGACGATACCCTATGGGACTGTCAGACTTGGTTTGACCGTGCCGAAGAGCAACTTGCCGATATGCTTAAACCTTGGGTGAGCGACAGACAACGCGTGGCAGACAGCCTCTTTGCCATCGAGCGCGCTAATATGCCGCTTTTCGGCTATGGCACTAAGGCATTCACCCTGTCGCTGTTGGAGAATGCTATCAAACTGACCGATGGTCGTATCGGTGCCGATGTGCTACTCCAAATCATCGAAATGGGTAAGCGTCTGCTGCGTTTCCCTGCTACTCCGTTGCCTGAAGTGGAATCTACGCTGCGCCAACTCCACGAAGCGGGACGCTACCGGTTGGTGGTATTTACCAAAGGTGAACTGATGGGACAGGAGGATAAACTGTCGCGATCAGGACTGTTGCCCTATTTCTCGCATGTGGAAATCGTGTCCGACAAGACCGAAACCGCCTATCGCACACTCTGCGACACCCTTGGTGTGGATCCCCATGAAACACTCATGGTGGGCAACTCCTTCCGTAGCGACATTGCTCCGGCACTTGCTGTTGGCGCCTGGGCAGTACATATTCCCTTCCATGCAGTATGGGCATTGGAGAAATCGCAAGAGTTTCCACACGAAAGATTAACGAAGATAGAACATTTCAGTCAGCTGATGGACTGTCTTTAAATTATAGCGCTTGATGCATTGCCACTTATCGGATGATGGCAATGCGGCAAACGGTGCCCCGATGACCGTCGCTTGTAGCGGTCAAAACATGATAGACGCCAGAGGCCACGCGGCGCCCTTTGCTGTCGCAACCATCCCAGATATAGGTGCCACCCGTGCTGCGCCCACGTGCCACCAGCATGCCTGCCGTGTTTACAATGCGCACATCCGCATCGTAACTCAGTCCTTCAATGGTGATAGGTCCCGTATAGTCGGGGGCTACAGGATTGGGATAGGCGCGCACCACACCTTTCTCCATCTTTTCAGCGGCATCGGTAGCATCGGAAACCACAGCGCAAAGCCCCTCTTCCGTGCCGATATACACCCGTCCGGTCTGTCCGTCGATGGCGATACTCTCTATGCGGTCAGACAGCAAACCGCTGTCGGCTGAGGTGTAATGAGCCACTTCGGTGGTGTTGTCGCTACTGATTACATAGACGCCGTTGCTTTCTGTGCCTATCCATTTGCGGTTGCCGCCATCAATAGCCATGGCAGTCACACTGATTCCCTCCAACAGATAGTCGCCATAACCGCTGCCATCATTGCGCGGAACGACAATCTGCGTATATCCGTAGTCGGGCGATTGTTGCTGTTGTGGAGTGAGCATCAGCGGTCCCTGATTGGTGCCTGCCCATATATTGCCATCTTTATCTTCAGCCACACAGTTGAAGCTATAGATGTCGCGCAAGGGTGTTTCGTCTTGATTGCGCAAGGCATCAAAGCGGTCCACCTCGTCTGTTTCAGGGTCGATGCGCACCAGGCAAGGGTGATGGTGATGACTGTTGACAAGCCAAACCTTACCCGTATGGTCGGTCGTAGGGTTGCGCAAGATGGTTAGGGGCGTGCCGTTATAGAAGAGTGAGGGATGGTCGAGTGACTCCATCGTGCCTTCACTGTTCATGCGGATAAGTGGGTGCTGGGTCTCGCTGTTGGTCATCCAAAGGCGATGCTGACGGTCGTAGAAGAGTCCATCAACACGCACATAGTTGTTGTTGCCCGGAATGGCACTTGCCAACAGACTATTGCCTGCGGTGTATTGAGCCACCGATTGCCCGTTGCGAAACTCAAAGAGGCCGTTGCCACAGGTCGCTATATAAAGATGTGTGGCATCGGCAGGGTCGATAGCCATGCTCACCGCATCCTTTTTCATTGGAGCATCGATTCGCTGCCAATGTCCCTCGCGGTCCATTTGCTGCCATTGTGCGGTGCGATCCATCTGTCCTCCGTCGTACCAACCGCCACCTACTCCATACAAACATCCGTTGACGAACCACAGATTGTTGAACTCGTTGTAGTGCGGTCCACCGGCATTTATCTGGCTGACGATGGATATATAGGCATCGTAGTCACCCCGGTAAGCATCGTAAATGGATTCAGGGAAATGGCTTGTCGAGTGCCAGTTGGCAGGATTGATGAGGTTGTCGGACATCCGCCCAACCATCACGCCGCTCGCTGCGGTATTGGCATAGAGGTTGCCGTCAACCGGCATCACATTCCAAACATCGCTGCCTAAGGTGTAAGTTTCTACCACATGGGCATTCGCCACATCTATCTTCACAATGCTGGAACCCACACAGAGGTAGGCGATGCTACCGTCGGTAACAATGCGGTGAACCTTCTTGCTGCCTGCCATCGTTGCCATATAGAGGTCGGGCATATTGGTCACTTCACCCTCAGGATTGATGAGGTCGATATTGGCATTGGTATAAATGGCGATGAGGCGATGGGCTTCGCTACACCATTTGATATGGGATAGCTGACCGCCATTCAGGCCGTTGGACCGGTCGAAAGTAGTAACCGACTGGTCGTTGAGGTTGTAGTGATAGAGATTGCCACTCGCTTTGACGAAGAGTCCTTGCTCTGCTTTCTCTATTTGTTGCGGTTCGCCATAGGCTAAATAATACTGCCAGGTGCCGGGCTGTGCATGGACTGTCGTCATGGCAAACCAGCATAGCAGGGTACATACACAACGACAGACAGCACCAAAGCTAATGTCGTGGGACATGAGCCATGATGCTGTCTGACGTGGGGATAGTATCATTTTTCTTATAGTTTATTTTCCAAGAGTTGCACGCAGATAGTCGGCCAACTTCTGAGTGGCACGTGCACGGTGGCTGATGGTGTTTTTGACATCCACTCCGAGTTCTGCAAAGGTGTGGTTGTAACCTTCGGGTTGGAACACGGGGTCGTAGCCGAAGCCTTCACTGCCGTGCTTCTCGTTGGTGATGGTGCCGTTGACAATGCCTTCAAACTCGGTCACTTTCTTCACAGCAGTGCAACCGCAGGGGCACACATCGCGTCGCTCTATCAGCGCAATGACGGTGCGGAAGCGTGCCTGGCGATTGTCTTTTCCTGCCAGTTCGGCAAGCAGCTTCTGCATATTGGCCTCCGAGTCGTGGCCTTCGCCACCAGCATAGCGTGCGCTATAAACACCCGGTGCACCGTTGAGAGCCTCTACTTCGAGACCGGTATCGTCGGCAAAACAGCTCACATGATAGTGGTCATACACATACTGAGCCTTCTGCAGGGCATTCTCTTCAAGGGTCTTGCCCGTTTCGGGAATATCCTCGTGGCAGCCGATGTCGGCTAACGACACCACCTCGAAACGGTTTCCAAGGATGCTGCGAATCTCTTCCAACTTATGTTGGTTATTGGTTGCAAATACAATTTTCATCGTTATAGTTTGTCGGCGGCATCATTCCTTAGGGATTTCTTCCACCGCCTTTTTTACTTTTTTAATCTTTACTTTCATCTCGTCAAAGCCTTCGCCATAGACACCGATAACGGCACTTTGGCTTACAAAGGCGTTGGGGTCGATCATCTTGATGAGGCGGAAGATGTTGACGCTCTCATTCTTTTTGGCCAAAATACACAATACGCGGAGTTCCTTACCAGTGTACCAGCCATGGCCATCGAGGATGGTTACACCATGGTCCATCTGTGTGCCGATGGCATTGGCAATCTCCTGCCACTTGCGAGAGAATATCATAAACTGCACAGACTCCCTTCGTGCATTCATCACATAGTCGAGCACAAAGTTCTCCATCGTCATCACACAGAAACCAAACACTACCTTGTGGGCGCGCTCGATATAGGTGCCAAACTGTGGGAAGAACATACACGAACCGATGATACAGAAGTCGGCGGCTATCAGTACAGTACCCAACGATACGTTGTGATACTTATTGATAGATGCTGCAATAATATCGGTACCACCCGTAGAACCGTTGTTGGAGAATACGGTGGCAAGGGCAATGCCGCCAAACATACATCCTATAACCATCGACATGAAGTCCTGCCCTTCGCCCAGCAACTTGATGGGCAGGCCGTTGGGCTGTTTGGGCAAGATGTCTTGGGCAAACTTCAGCATGAAATAGAGCGTAACGATGGCATAGATGGTCTTCATTAGAAACTTGAAGCCCAATACCTTCAACGCGACAATCAGCAGAATGCCGTTGATAATGATATAGGTATTTTCCAAACGGAAACCGGTAGCATAGTAGATAATGGCCGACAAGCCAGTCACTCCGCCACCTACAATCTCATAAGGCATGAGGAATACGGTGAACGAAATGGTATATAGCAGCAAGCCAACGGTGATGAAGAAATAGTCCTTCATCTCGTTCCACAGCATTTTGTGATTGATAGTCATATGCCGTATTTGATATTTATTTGCAAACGATGTTTACCATGCGTTTGGGCACTATGATGACTTTGACCACTTGCTTGCCGTCGATATACTTCGGTGAGCGAGGATCTGCCATCACGGCTTCTTCGATGGTTTTATTGTCAGCATTGGCAGCAAACTCCATGTCGAAACGTGTTTTGCCGTTGAAGGCAACACCAAGTTTTACGGTATCTTCTACCAAGAACTCTTCATTCCATGTGGGCCATGGGGCATCGCAAACGCTGCCGGTCTCGCCCAAAGCCTCCCAAAGTTCTTCGCTGATATGGGGTGCGAAGGGGGCCAATAGTGTAACGAGGGTGCGGAGAAGTTCGCGGTTGTGACACTTCAACTGTGCCATCTCGCCAACGCAAATCATAAAGGCAGAGATAGACGTGTTGTAAGAGAATTCCTCGATGTCTTGTGACACCTTCTTAATCAGTTTGTGGACACTCTTCAACTGGGCTTTTGTGGGCTCAGCATCGTCAACGAGCAGTTTGCCATCGGCGTTGTCGCGGCTGTTGCCATAGAACAAAGCCCAGAACTTCTTCAAGAAGCGGTGACAACCATCTATTCCGTTGGTGTCCCAAGGCTTAGACTGTTCTACCGGACCAAGGAACATTTCGTATAGACGTAAGGTGTCGGCACCGTAGCGCTCAACAATCATATCGGGGTTGACCACGTTGAACATCGACTTAGACATCTTTTCAATTGCCCAACCACAGATGTATTTTCCGTCTTCAAGGATAAATTCTGCATGCTCATACTCTGGTCGCCAAGCGCGGAAAGCATCTTGGTCGAGCACGTCGTTGCTGACGATATTCACGTCAACGTGTATGGGAGTTACATCCTTGTAACTGCCTTTGAGGTTCAGACTGACAAACTTGCCCTTGTCTGCGCCCTCGTCGTTGATGCGATATACAAAGTTGCTGCGACCCTGTATCATGCCTTGGTTTACCAGTTTCTTGAATGGTTCGTCCTCGCAACTGTAGCCTGAATCAAACAAGAACTTGTTCCAGAAGCGTGAATAGATGAGGTGACCGGTGGCATGTTCTGTACCGCCAACATAGAGATCTACGTTGCGCCAGTATTCATCAGCCTCTTTACTTACGAGGGCTTTCTCGTTCTTAGGATCCATATAGCGCAGATAGTAGGCAGAAGAACCTGCGAATCCGGGCATGGTGTTGAGTTCGAGAGGGAATACGCTCTTATGGTCTATCAGACTCTTATCTACTACTTGGTTGGTCTTGGTATCCCACGCCCACAACTTGGCACGGCCCAATGGGGGCTCGCCAGACTCTGTTGGCTTGTATTCGTCTATTTCAGGCAATTCCAAAGGCAGACATTCCTTCGGAATCATATAGGGCATATTGTCCTTGTAATATACGGGGAATGGCTCGCCCCAATAGCGCTGACGACTGAAGATGGCATCGCGCAGACGGTAATTCACCTTGACGCGGCCCAGTCCGTTGGCTTCCACATATTTCTTGGTGGCGGCAATGGCCTCCTTCACGGTCAATCCGTTGAGGCTGAACTTTGCTGAAGCAGAGTTGCAGACAATGCCTTCTTTGGCATCGTAGCTCTCTTCAGAAACATCGGCGCCTTCTATCAGTGGGATGATGGGAAGGTTGAAATGCTTGGCAAAAGCATAGTCGCGCGAGTCGTGGGCAGGTACTGCCATGATGGCCCCAGTGCCGTATCCGGCCAAAACATACTCTGAAATCCAGATGGGAATCTTTTCGTCTGTGAATGGATTGATAGCGTATGAACCAGAGAAAACACCTGTCACTTTTTTGTCGGAAATACGGTCACGCTCAGTACGCTTCTTCACATAGGCGATATAGTCGCTTACTTCGGCTTTCTGAGCATCGGTGGTGAGTTCGGCAACGAGATCTGATTCAGGCGCAAGAACCATGAAGGTTACACCAAACATGGTATCGGCACGAGTGGTGAAGATGGTGAAGTGCTTGTCGGAATCGGCCACATTGAACTCTACTTCGGTACCTTCGGAGCGTCCAATCCAGTTGCGCTGAGTCTCTTTCAAAGAGTCGGTCCAGTCGATTGTGTCGAGACCGTCGAGCAAACGCTGGGCGTATGCAGATACGCGCAGACACCACTGGCGCATCTTCTTCTGCACTACAGGGTAGCCACCGCGTACGCTGACGCCATCCACTACCTCATCGTTGGCAAGTACCGTGCCGAGTTGAGGACACCAGTTGACCATGGTGTCGGCAAGATAGGCTATGCGGTAGTTCATCAACACTTCTTGCTTTTTCTTCTCAGAGTACGATGCCCAGTCGGAAGCAGTGAAGTCCAATTCCTCTGTTCCCAGTGCACCACAGTCTTTAGAACCCATCAGTTCGAAGTGTTCTATCAGTTTGATGGTAGGCTGTGCTTTGTGTGAAGAAGTGCTGTAGTATGATTTGAACATGCGTTGGAACGCCCATTGTGTCCATTTATAGTAGATAGGATCGCAAGTGCGTACCTCGCGTTCCCAGTCGAAGGAGAATCCAATCTTGTCCAACTGCTGTCTGTAGCGCGCAATATTCTCTGTAGTAGTCTTCTCTGGATGCTGTCCGGTTTGTATGGCATACTGCTCTGCGGGGAGTCCATAGGCATCGTATCCCATCGGATTCAACACGTTGTAGCCCTGCTGGCGCTTATAGCGAGCGTAGATGTCGCTGGCAATATAGCCCAATGGGTGACCCACATGGAGTCCGGCTCCAGAGGGGTAGGGGAACATGTTGAGCACGTAGAATTTCTTTTTTGTAGGGTCTTCTGTCACGCGGTAGGTTTTCATCTCTACCCAGCGCTTCTGCCACTTCTGTTCGATGTCTCTAAAATTGTATTCCATATTTTCGTATTTTTTGTTTTCTCCTTATTTATATAATATTACTGCAAAGGTAGTGCAAACCGAGCGAAATACAAAGAAAAACCCCGTTTTTCTTTTATTTAAGAGGTGTAGCACTATCTTTATGATGACCTTGTAAAGCGACTCACGTAAGAGAAGAAATAAGAAAAAATGAAATTTCTTTTGCTTTTCGCTCACTTAATCGTACCTTTGATGCTTCTCATCTTAGGTACTCCCGTTCGGAAAAGCATAATAAAAATGGTTTTTTCTTTTGCTTTTCGCTCACTTAATCGTACCTTTGTGATTGCATCACCAAGGTACTCCCGTTCGGAAAAACATAATAAAAACGAGTTTTTCTTTTGCTTTTCGCTCACTTAATCGTACCTTTGCAACATCGCGAAGAAGGAACAGAATTACCTTTTCCGATAATCTATAGAATAGAAACAAATTTAAAACGAAACGACAGATGAACAAGATGCTGCTGATGATGGCTGCTTGCTTCTGTACCATCGGAATGATGGCACAAGGCAACCCACAGGTGAAAACAACTGATGGAACGCTTGAAGGAATGGAGCGTTCTGGTGTGAAAGTGTTTCTCGGAGTACCATTTGCTGCACCGCCAGTGGGCGATCTGCGATGGAAAGCACCACAGCCCGTTGTAGCATGGGAGGGTGTGCGTAGTGCTAAAGACTTTGGGCCTAACCCCATGCAAGAGAATATATTTGGCGACATGAACTTCGGTACGAAGGAAAACAGCGAAGACTGTCTATATCTGAATATATGGACTCCTGCTCACACCATGAAGGAGAAACTACCTGTGCTCATCTATTTCAACGGTGGAGGACTCATGGCTGGAAGCGGTAGCGAACCCAGATATGCCGGAGAGAGCATGGCGCGAAAGGGCATAATCGCTATTACTGCCAATTATCGTGAAGGCATCTTCGGTTTCTTCTCTCATCCGCAACTGTCGAAAGAAACAGCCTATAAGGGTTCGGGAAACTATGGATTCATGGATCAAGTGGCTGCCATTCAATGGGTGAAAACACATATTGCAGACTTTGGTGGCGATCCCGAACGCATCACGATAGCAGGCGAATCGGCTGGATCAATGTCGGTAAGTGCCTTGATGGCATCGCCACTGTGTCAAGGACTGATAGCACAAGCCATCGGATCAAGCGGCTCTGTCATGGGATTCAACGCTGTTGCTACACTCAAAGAGGCTGAGACAGCTGGCGTAGAAATAGCAAAAGCGCTGGGTTGTAAGACTATTAAACAGTTGCGTGCCATGCCGGCAGAAGAACTCATGAAGCGTGCCAACGTGAGAAACGTACCGAAATACTGCATCGATGGCTATTTCTTCACAGAACAACCCACACAGACTTATGCCGACGGAAAGCAGTTGCACATTCCTTTGCTCATTGGTGGAAACAATCAAGAGATGTCGCCTCAAGCGATTCTGGCTGGTCAGCCAGCCTCTGTAGAGGTTTTGAAAGAAGCTGCACGTCAGAAGTTTGGCGATGCCACCGACCAACTGTTCCGTCTATATGGCATCTATACTGCTAACGATGTGACAGGACAGCCGGGCACTGACTTGGCTTCTGATTTATTCCTCGACTATTCCACATGGAAGTGGGGACACATGCACCAGTTGACCAGTGGACAACCAGTTTATCGCTATCGCTACTGCCATCCGCGCCCAGCAATGGCTGTCAAGGGGAAAGTGGCAGGACTGGCTGGTGGAATATTAGATGCAAAAGATGGAGAACCAGCAGTGTCACAAGACAAAGGAGCGGTACATTCTGCCGATATTGAGTATGCCATGGGTACGTTGCCCACAAACAGAGTCTATGACTGGCAGCCCGATGACTATATGATCTCTGATGTGTTCAGCAACTATTACGCTAATTTTGTGAAGACAGGAAACCCCAACGGACTCGGTTTGGTGAATTGGCCGGCAGTCAACGGCAAAACTGTTCCACCCGTATTGCAGATTGACGTGCATACTTTTGTTAAGACCGATGAGGCGATGCAACAGCGTTATTTGCTGATGGACAAGTTGTTTTGGAAATAAACCATCATGCTGCAATACCTTAAAACTGATACGCTTCGATGTCTGATGGTGTCGCTAATGGCCGTTATGACATTATCACTCTATGCGCAACAGACCGACCCTGCCAACGAGAGTAAGGCCGACGACGATCCGTTTGGCCCTACGTTCATGCCGATGGTCAAGGTTGGAAAGGTGCTGGAAGGCGGCGACAGCATCCAGTATATGGAGATGAACAATGTCTATGTTTATCCCCCCATCTCCTTCAGTAGCAAGAAACAGCAGATGGCGTTTAATAGATTGGTGCGCAATGTGAAGCGCGTACTGCCTATTGCCAAGGAGGCGCGCACCATTATGATGGAGACTGCGGAGTTTCTGGAAACTTTGCCTGACAAGAAATCGAAGGAGGAACATATGAAACGCGTAGAGAAAAGCATCTGGAAAGAGTATCAGCCGAAGATGAAAAAACTGACGTATTCACAGGGAAAACTCCTCATCAAACTCATCTATCGCGAGAGTCATTCATCTTCCTACAATATGATTCAAGCCTTTCTCGGACCTGTGCGTGCTGGATTCTATCAGGCTTTTGCATGGGCGTTCGGCGCCAGTTTGAAGAAAGAATACGATCCGGAAGGTGTGGATAGACTCACCGAACGAGTCGTGCTGATGGTGGAAGCTGGTCAACTCTGATGTGTTCCGTAAGTGTTTGACAGGTGTTTGATAACCTAAACTTATCATCATCGAACACCACTATAAAGTTATATCCGATAATGAATTACGTTATAGTGGTGTTCGGTGTTCGATAAAAAATGCAAAACTAAAATATATGTGTTGCCGCGTGATGCCTTCTTGGGCGTCGGCATTACTTGTTCTCAAGCAATCGCAATGGGGTTTGTTGGATGGAGCAATGGTTCATAGTCTGGCAATACAGTAAAGCCCATTGACCTACCTTGTGATTATTTGTCGTTGAAAACCACTTGCAGCAGGGTCTGGCCTACGGCTTTCAGCGTGTTCTTGTCGATATGTTGCATATCGTCACTGACGGTGTGCCACGTCGGTCCAAAGGAACTTTGTTGGCAATCGGGATAGTGGTTGATGATATCCACACAGGGGATATGTGCCACTTCATTCACTGGTATGTGGTCGTCGGTCACATAGCCGCCAGCCTCCATAGGGAAGAAACTGCTATAGCCTGCGGCACTTGCAGCACTCCAGATGCGGTCAACGAGGCGTCCGGCATGTTGCAGTGAGAAGCCTTCGTGGTAGAAACGGGCACCCTGACCACCCACCATATCGAGCAAAATGGCATAGCGATACTTATTAGAACCGCTTGCGGCATAGTTCTTCGCCCAGTGTTGTGCGCCCAATGCCCATGAGTCGCCATCGTCTGCGGCGTCGCTCCACTGTGGTACGCCCCAGTCTTCGGCATCGAAGCAGACAAAGTCGATGCTTACAGGTAGTGAGTCGTTGTGTTGAAGCAGGCGTGCCAGTTCGAGCATGACAGCCACTCCCGATGCGCCATCGTTGGCTGCCATGACGGGTTTGTGCCAGTTGGCAGAGTCGGGATCATTATCTGCCCATGGGCGACTGTCCCAGTGTGCACATATCATGATGCGTGTTTCGTCGGTGCTGCGTTTGGGCATAGAGGCGATGATGTTGGTGCTTTTGAGTATTGTGCCGTCGAATCCCTTGAGGTCTGCACACTGAAGTTCAATGCTGCAACCGTATTTCTGAAACTGTGAAGCAATCCATTTGCCGCATTTCTCATGCGCCTCGCTATTCATTGTGCGAGGTCCATAGGTACATTGTGCTGCACAGAAAGCATAGGCAGAATCAGCATGAAATTCAATATTGACAGGTTTTTCCTCAGTTGCAGGTTGTTTGTTGGTAGTACCGCAAGCCATGATGGTGGCTATTGCAGCCCATAGCATGGCGATATTGAGTATGTGGTGTTTCGTCATTTTTCTGTTTGTAGTCTGTAGTCTATATGATAATGATTTCTACGATTTGGCGCTTTGCACCTGTTTCATGATACGCAGGAAATTGCGTCCCCAAATCTTTTGGATGTCGCGTTCGGAATAGCGTTTGGCCATGAGATGTCGGGTGAAATTGATCATTTCCGATGAGCAGGAGAGTCCGCGAATTCCTCCATCGCCATCGAAATCAGAACCTAAACCGACATGGTCGATACCCATAATATTGATAGCGTGGTCGAGATGTGCCAGTGCATCAAGTACTGTAGCCTCGCCATCTTTGCAGAGGAAACCATTATAGAGCGTCACTTGCATCACACCACCCTTAGCAGCCAGCTGTCGCATCTGGTCGTCGGTGAGATTGCGAGGATGGTCGCAAAGGGCTCTACAGCTGGAGTGGCTACACACAATGGGCTGTTGGCTGATGTCGAGTGCATCGTAGAAACTGCGCTCACCAGCATGACTCATATCTACCATGATGCCCAGTTTGTTCATCTTCCTAATGACCTGTTGGCCGAAGTCGCTCACACCGCCATGGGTATTGCAACCGCGTGCTGAGTCGCAGATGTCGTTGTCACCATTATGGCAGAGTGTCATATAGACGATGCCGCGCTCTGCAAAATGGCGCAGCTTGCGTAGATCGCCATTGATGGCCAAACCATTTTCAATGCCCAGCATGATGCTCTTCAGCCCTTTCTTCTTATTGGCATAGAGGTCGGCAGGTGTCCGTGCAATGCTGAGGTAGGACTTATTGTGGGCCACCATGGTTTCTATCTTGTCGAAGATGAGGTCTGCATATTCCGTAGGATTCTTCACATCGAAATCAACAATTGATGGGAAGTCCTCGCCGGGTTTGGGTTGTGGCAGATAAGCCACCATGATAGTGGCATCTTGATGACCTTCGGTCATCTTGTGGAGATCTACCAATATCTTCTTGTCGCGACTGCCGAAATCTACGCCTTGAGGGAAGAACATCGGTGTGTCGCAATGCGTATCGAGGGTGATGATGCGCTCATGGAGCTTGCAGGCTTGGTAGAAATGTTCTGACTCCTTCACTAACCATTGGAAAAGTGGCGCTCCATCGACCAAACACTCTGGATGCCATTGCACGCCAATGATACTCTTGTATTCACGGCTTTCTATGGCTTCGATGATACCGTCGGCAGATTCTGCTGTGGTGCGGAAACGTGGTCCGCAGTGATCTACTGCTTGGTGATGAAATGAGTTGACGTAGAGTATGCCGTCGTTGTCCTTGAGCGTATCGGCATAGAGACTACCGAGAATAGAGTCGGGCTCTATCTTTACGGAGTGGGTGGGCTCTGAACGGTCTGCGTCCTGACTGTGTTTTACCTGTGCTCTGTGGCTGATATCCTGTTCCACATGGCCATCAAGAGCCATAGCCAATGCTTGAATGCCGCGACAAATGGCTAACATCGGAATCTGCCGATCGTAGGCTAACCGTATAGTGAGCAGTTCGGCAAGGTCGCGCTCGGCATTGATGCCTCCAAGCTTGACAACAGGTTGCTCGCCTGCAAACAGCGGATTGAAGTCGGAGCCACCGCTGATGAGAAGCCCATCAATATGTTCAAGCGTATTGATGATAGTATCGGTCTGTGCAGAGGGAGGCATGATGATAGGCACGCCACCAGCATCTTCCACCGATTTATAATAGGTTTGAGCGAGCTTGCAGTTTCCTTCGCCATAGTTTCCCGTGATGGCAATGACAGGTTTGTGCGTTGCTGCAGGAAACGACGCATGGCATTTGGCCAGCTGTGCTTGCCAGTCAAAACGGTTCATACGCAGTGTTGATAGATGATTATTCGTTAGGTCCGATAGGAATCTCACGCTTGATGCTTTGTTCGAGCGATATCAGAGTCTCTGTAGCCACTACACCGGGGATGTCTTGCAGTTGGCCGTTGAGCAACTGCATG
This sequence comes from Prevotella sp. P3-92, assembly GCF_002251205.1. Lineage (NCBI taxonomy): Bacteria > Pseudomonadati > Bacteroidota > Bacteroidia > Bacteroidales > Prevotellaceae > Prevotella > Prevotella sp. P3-92. The sequence continues at coordinate 41,614 of NZ_NPJE01000070.1, forward strand.
AGTTGTTCGTTGTCGCGGGCATAGAGTTTTACGAGCATGGTGTATGGACCTGTAGTGAAGTGACATTCCACGATTTCTGGGATATGCTGTATTCTTTCCACTACGTCCTTATACATCGAACCACGTTCCAAGGTGATTCCTACGTAGGTACAGGTGGTGTATCCCAGACTTTTGGGGTTAACGTCGAAACCGCTACCCATGATGACGTGACCCTCTATGAGATGCTGGACGCGCTGGTGGATAGCTGCACGTGATACGTTACACTCTGCCGCAACATCCTTGAAGGGTATTCGGGCATTTTTAGATAGAATATTCAGAATCTTTTTGTCGAGATTATCAATCTTGTCGTTTGCTGCCATATTTATATGGTTTTAGATATTTTACTATTTGTAAGCAAAAGTAGTTATTATTGTTGAAACAGGCAACACTTTGCTTGATAATTTATGTTTTTTTAGACAAAATATCGGTATCATGGCCAGATTCATCGACCTTGATACCGATATACACTATTGTGTTGGGGTGTTTTCCCTGATGATTATTTCACTTCGAGAAGCTCGATTTTGAAGACGAGAGCAGAGAAAGGCTTGATGTCTTCACCCTGCTGGCGCTCACCGTAAGCCTGATCCTGAGGAATGTAAACCTCCCATACAGAACCTGCAGGCATGTGGGTCAGAGCGGTTGTCCAACCTTTGATAACCTGGTTGCAACGGAAGTCTGCGGGCATGTTGCGCTTGTATGAGCTGTCGAATACCTTACCGTCGATGGTGCGACCCTCGTAGTTGACCTTTACCATTGAGGTGTCAGCAGGAATCTTACCGGTTCCTACCTTGATAACCTTATACTGTACACCACCGGGAAGAGTTTTCACACCTTCCTTCTTGGCATTGGCTGCAAGGAATTTCTCACCAGCTGCCTTGTTAGGACCGTAGGCTTTTTCCATGGTCTTGGCCTTGATGCTCTGCATCATCTTCTGAGCAATTATCTGTGCTGAGTCGATGCTCATGAGGCCACCCTTACCAGTTGTTCCGCTGATGAAACCTGCCATGAAGTTCTTCAGAGAGATGGTCTTGGTAGAATCCTCACCGAAAAGCTCGTGGTTGATGCCCTTCATCATCTGGTTTGAAATCTGCTGGCCAATCTGAATACCTGCGTAGTAAGCGGCTTTCTTCTTGTCGTCGCCGGCATTGGCTCCTTCGTTCAAACCTTTGATAAACTCGTCCAGATAGGCGGTATCCACGTCAAGACGTGTTACGAGATAATCTTTCAGACCCTGAGTCTGTGCCATACCGATGGCGTAGCTCAGTGTGTCTACGTCGCTCTTCAGGTTAGCCTTGGGAGCGGCATTGCCGCAAGAAAGCATGGCTACTGCGGCTACAGCGAATGCTGCAATGGTAAATTTCTTCATTGTATTACTAATGTTTGTATCTTTTCTGTTTGGTTTAGAGCACCTTGATGAGCTCTACATCGAAAATAAGTGCTGCAAATGGGGGAATAGCACCTGCTGCTCCGCTCTCACCATATCCCAGCATATAAGGTATGAAGAAGCGGTATTTAGCTCCTTCCTGCATCAGCTGCAGACCTTCGGTCCATCCGGCAATCACCTGCTGCAAACCGAATTCTGCGGGTTCACCACGCTGTACTGATGAGTCGAAAACTGTGCCATCGATGAGAAATCCCTCATAGTGGCAGCGTACTGTGTCTTTGGCAGATGGTTTTTTACCGTTACCTTCCTTGATAACTTGATATTGCAGACCGCTGGGCAGTGTAACCACACCGTCTTTCTTTGCGTTTTCTGCCAGATATTTCTCACCTGCTTCTTTGGCAATCTTGCCTTGTGCGGCGCGCTGTTCGTTGAGTTTCTTCTCTTGTGCCATGAAGTAATCTTGCACAATTTGCTGCGCTTCGTGGTTTGGTACCTTCAGTTCGTTGCCTGCAAGCACGTCTTTGATGGCTGCTGCAAAGTCGTCAACGTTCATGTCTGTGGCACCCATCTGCTTCAGCTGCATGCCGATACCGATGCCCATAGCGTAACTTACTTTATCCATTTTTTGTCTTTATAATATTATTAATGTATCTGTTTTAAAATCGGCGCAAAGGTACACATATTTTCTGATACCGCATTATTTTTTTATGAAAAATTATAGTGTTTCATGGTTTTTCTCATATCAAGAAAAGCCATTGACGGATAGTGCTACATGGAAATAGCTGGCAGAACTATCCGTAAACGGGATTTAATGCTTGTTCAGAATCAGTTCTACGCGATTGACAATCTGCTCTGGTGCGATGTTGCGCATGCAGGCATAGTCACCTCGTAAGCATGGTTTCTGGCCGTAGATGCTACATGGACGGCACTCCAACGGTATCTGGATGGCATTCTCTGGGTTCTGATTCCAACCCATAAAACCAGTAAAAGGATGAGTGGCGCCCCATACGCTTACTACGGGTGTGGCTACCAGCGATGCCAAGTGCATATTGGCAGAATCCATGGATACCATTACTTGGAGGTGGCTCATTAAGATGAGTTCGTCGCGCAGATTATTCAAATGTTGGCTTACATACACACACTGGGGGTGGGCAGCACACCATTTCGGGAATGTTTCGTCTTCGCGCTGGCCTTTGCCAAATAAATAGATGCGAGTATCAGGATGTTTGGCAAGCAATTGCTCTACTACCTGTTCCATTAATCGAACTGGATAGATTTTGCCTTCGTGTGCGGCAAAAGGTGCAATGCCGATACATGGTTGACCGACAGTGGGACGGGGAAGACTCTCTGGCAAAAGATTCATGTCACCACCATCTTCTGAAAAAATGGAGCGGAACTGTACGTTGACGGGATAGCCCAAGCGGGCAAATACATCAGCATAGTTTTGGAATGAAGTAGGCAACTGAATCAGTTGCTTATTGCTTGAAGAGGTGATGCGACGGCGGTCTTTGCGATGTTTGTCAATGTGTGCCACTTTATAGTGGTCCAGATTGAAGCGCATGCGCAGATAACTTGACCTCAGTACGCTGTGAAGGTCGGCAATGGCTGTAAACTGTTTGGCCAACAAACGGCGGTAGAGACTGTTCAAACCAGTGATACCGTGGTATTCGCGTTTGAGGTCAGCCTCCATAAAATTGATGTTGGGTAGCAGATCATCGAATAAAGGACGTGCAAAGTTACGGCTCAATACCGTAATGCGCACATCAGGATACTGCTGTGCCAATGCATAGACGACGGGCACTGTCATGGCCACATCGCCTAATGCAGAGAATCGGATGACGAGAAGATGTTCCTTTTTCACCAATTGAATTATTTCTTGTAGAGAATAGGGTTGGTAGAAGGATCGTTGTACATCTTCATCTGGCGATATACCTTCATGTACTTGCGACCCTGCTCAATGTCTTCGAGCAACTGGTCGATGGCTGTGCTGAGATCCACCTGCTGTTCAAGAAGAACCTGCAGCTTGGCTTGACACTTCTCTACATGGGCAACGTCAGCATCCTTGCGTTCGGTCTGTTCTTGCATGTGCCAGATCTTCAAAGCCAGAATGGAAAGACGGTCAATGGCCCATGCTGGACTCTCTGTGTTCAGTCGTGCATCGGTCAAAGGCTTGATGTCACTATACAACTTACGGAAGTAAGAGTCGATTTCCTCTACCAAATCGGTGCGGTCTTGATTGCTGTGGTCGATGCGACGCTTCAGAGCCAGTGCCTCTGTTGGGTCGATGTGTGGATCGCGGATGATATCTTCCAGATGCCACTGTACGGTATCAATCCAGCATTTCAGATACAGGCTATACTCAATAGAGTCGCGCTCGTAAGGATTAGAAATGGGCGTGTCCACATGATCTTTCAAGTGATAGTCACGAATAGCTTGCTTGAAGATTTGGTTAGCTTTTTCAGTAAATGTCATAGTCTATATTTTTTTGTTTGGTGCAAAGGTACGAATAAGTGAGTGAAATACAAAAGAAAACCTCGTTTTCTTTTGCATTTCCGAACGTGAGTACCTTGGGCGCATAGCGCCAAAGGTGTAGAATAAGTGAGTGAAATACAAAAGAAAACCTCGTTTTCTTTTGCATTTCCGAACGTGAGTACCTTGGGCGCATGGCGCCAAAGGTGTAGAATAAGTGAGTGAAATGCAAAAGAAAACAGTGATTTTTTTCTCTTTTCCATCCCGATTCATTATCTTTGCATCCAATTATGAAAATAGTTGTTGACGATAAAATACCCTATATCCGCGAGAAACTCCAGATGCTGGCCGACCAAGTGGTGGCTATTCCCGGAGCAAAAATAGCGTCTGCCGATGTGAAAGATGCTGATGCACTTATAGTGAGAACTCGTACGCGATGTGATGAAAAACTGTTGGCTGGTTCGAAAGTGACTTTTGTTGCTACTGCAACCATAGGATTTGATCATATTGATGCCGATTATATGGAGCGTGCAGGCATAACATGGACCAGTTGTCCAGGATGCAATGCTGCCTCGGTCGCACAGTATCTCGAATCGTCACTTCTTTTGCTTCAACAACAGAAAGGACTTCAACTCAATAGTGCCACTATCGGTATCGTGGGATGTGGACATGTGGGACAGAAAGTGAAGAACGTAGCTGAACGCATGGGTATGCGTGTCTTGGTATGCGATCCGCCAGTGGGCTCCTCAGACTATGTGTCGTTAGACGTGATAGAGCGGGAGGCAGATGTCATCACTTTCCATGTGCCACTCACCCGCGAAGGATGTTATGCTACATGGCATATGGCAGATGAAGCGTTCTTCCAAAGACTCTCGCGCGTACCTTATATAATTAATACAAGTCGTGGGCCTGTGGTTGATAATAACGCTCTGTTGACAGCATTGTGTGAAAAGCGAGTGCGCGATGCGGTTATCGATGTATGGGAGGGTGAACCTGATATCAATCTCCAACTCCTGAAACAGGCTTTTATTGCCACTCCACATATTGCAGGCTACTCTGCAGATGGCAAGACTAATGCTGATAATATGGTAATTCAAGCTCTTTGTCATCATTTCCATTTGCCCAATCCCGGTCGTATAGATCCTCCGTCTCTACCTGACGGTTTTCATTTCACAGGTGATCCTTTACAGCTTTACAACCCCATCAAGGATAGTGAAAAACTTAAAAACGATCCTTCGCTGTTTGAATCTTTGCGCAATAATTACCCACTTAGACGTGAAAAAATCTGAAAAAATATGCAGAAAAGGGGCTGAAAAGTGCACAGATTATAGGTGTTTGTGCAAAGAAAAGCGCTTTTTTACCGAAATTATTTGCGTAACTCAATAAAAATTAGTTACTTTGCAACCGCTAAGTGCCCTATGGGGTAGTAAGCACACAAAAAAAGAATACATTATAAACTATTTTAAAAAGAACATTATGTCAGAAATTGAAAGCAAAGTAAAGGAAATCATCGTTGACAAGCTCGGTGTTGACGAGGCAGAAGTAAAGCCCGAAGCAAGTTTCACCAACGACCTCGGCGCTGATTCTTTGGATACCGTTGAGCTCATCATGGAATTTGAGAAAGAGTTCGGTATCTCTATCCCCGACGACAAGGCTGAGAAGATTGGCACTGTAGGTGATGCTATCGCATACATCGAGGAGAACAAAAAATAAATCACATCTGTGATGGACTTTTGGGTGTTGGGTGTTGGCGTACCTTTTGGTGGCCAATGTTCAACACCCATTCAGTAATAGGACATCACTAAGACAACCAAATCTAAAATATGGAATTGAAAAGAGTAGTAGTGACTGGACTCGGTGCCGTCACGCCACTGGGCAACACTTCTGAGGAGACCTGGCAGAACATGCTGGCGGGAAAGAGTGGCGCAGCCCCCATTACCAGCTTCGATACCACAAACTTCAAAACTAAGTTTGCGTGCGAAGTGAAGAACCTTAACATCAATGATTATCTTGATCGTAAAGAGGCTCGTAAGATGGATCGTTACACACAGTTGGCTCTTATTGCTGCTAAACAGGCTGTGGAAGACAGTGCAATGGACCTTGATACCGAAGACAAAAACCGCATTGGCGTTGTTTATGGAGTAGGTATCGGTGGTATTAAGACCTTCGAGGATGAAGTGAAATACTATGGTGTTCACGAGGCTGATGGTCCTAAATTCAATCCATTCTTCATTCCGAAGATGATTGCCGATATTGCTGCCGGACAGATTTCTATTATGTACGGTTTCCACGGACCAAACTATATCACTGCTTCGGCTTGTGCTTCTTCAAGCAATGCATTGGCTGATGCTTTCAACCTTATCCGTTTGGGCAAGGCCAACATTATCGTAAGTGGTGGTGCTGAGGCTGCTATCTGTGCAACAGGTGTTGGTGGTTTCAATGCGATGCACGCTCTGTCAACTCGCAACGATGAACCTGAAAAGGCAAGCCGTCCGTTCAGCGCAAGTCGCGATGGATTCATCATGGCTGAAGGTGCTGGTTGCTTGATTCTTGAAGAGCTCGAGCATGCTAAGGCACGTGGTGCTAAGATTTATGCAGAAATGGTTGGTGCAGGAATGAGCGCCGATGCTCACCACATCACCGCCTCTCATCCAGAGGGTCTCGGTGCATGCCTCGTGATGCGCAACGCATTGGAGGATGCTGGCTTGAATCCTGAAGATATCGATTATATCAACGTACACGGAACATCTACCCACGTAGGTGATATCTCTGAAGCCAAGGCTATCAAGGAAGTGTTTGGCGATGCTGCTTATAAGCTCAACATCAGCAGTACCAAGTCGATGACTGGTCACCTCCTTGGTGCAGCAGGTGCTGTAGAGGCTATGGCTACCGTATTGGCTGTCAAGAACGACATCGTTCCTCCCACTATCAACCATGAGGAAGGCGATAACGATGAAGAGATTGACTACAACCTCAACTTCACCTTCAACAAAGCACAGAAGCGCGAAGTGCGTGCCGGACTGAGCAATACTTTCGGTTTTGGTGGTCACAACGCTTGTGTAGTGTTCAAGAAGTATGCTGAATAATTATAATTTCATAGATAGAATAAGGCTCCCTTTCCGCAAGGAGAAGGAGCTTTATTCTTCTTTATACAAAATTCTCGGATTTTATCCTCGCAACATACAGCTCTATAAGCAGGCTCTTCTACACAAGAGTCTGCGTCGCCGAAATGAGAAAGGACGTCCTTTGAATAATGAGCGCCTCGAATTTTTGGGTGATGCCATACTTGATGCTGTGGTGGGCGATATCGTATTTCGTCATTTTGAAGGCAAGCGCGAGGGATTTCTTACTAATACTCGCTCTAAACTCGTACAGCGCGAAACACTCGGACGATTGGCCAAAGAGATGGGTATCACTCGGCTGATCACTACGTCTGACCGCTCTACAGTTCATAACAGTTACATGGGGGGAAACGCTTTCGAGGCCCTTGTCGGTGCGATTTATCTCGACCGCGGCTATGAAGCCTGCATGCGTTTCATGCAGAAGCGTATCCTCAACCAGATTATCAACATCGATAAAGTGGCCTATAAGGAGGTCAATTTCAAGTCGAAACTGTTGGAATGGAGTCAGAAAAACCGTGTGCGGCTGGAGTTTAAACAAGTGGAACAGACGAAAGACGAGAACAGCAGTCCTGTCTTTGTCTATCAGGTGATACTTGAAGGTGTAGAAGGTTGTGCGGGTAAAGGATACAGTAAAAAAGAGAGTCAGCAGAATGCCTGCAAGGATACGCTACAGCGTTTGCGTCGCGAGCCACAATTCATAGACAGCGTGTTTGCTGCAAAGACGGAACGTACAAAGATGGAGGAGGAACCGATACTCTCTGTACCTGATCCAGAAGCAGATCAGCGTGATTTTATTGTGGAGCAGCCTCAAACTACAGAAAGAGATTTTCCTCGTCCACAGAAATCGCTGCAGAAGAATGTATCGGATAATGATAACCAGTCGGCAGACCGTCATGATATGGACTTTTCACTTGATGATATTACGGCAACACCACGGGAAAAGAGCCGTGAGGAGATTATTGCCGAAGCAGAGGAAGCTGCCTTTGCCGAATAAGTGATACTGATATCTGACAAAGCCCTGCTTCAAATTATTTGAAGCAGGGTTTTGTCAATTTGTATAGAAGTGGTGTGTATGTCATCTGCTAGATGTTATTGGGCTCTTTAGCCCTTATCGTCAAACGACAAAAAGGAATAGTCTGTAGGCTTTACCGATTGTTGCCACACCATGCGAATAACTGATATTATTGTTTTTTTCGATCATCGTCAATCAGTTGTAATAGGTGTTCTACGGCTTCAGCCTCAGGGATATTCTTTGCTACACACTCTTTTTGTCGGTAGAGTGATATCTTTCCACGTCCTGCACCCACATAGCCATAGTCTGCATCTGCCATTTCACCAGGACCATTGACGATACATCCCATGATGCCAATCTTTAGTCCTACCAGATGACTGGTTGCTGCTTTAATGCGGGCAATGGTGTCTTGTAGATTGTAGAGTGTGCGTCCGCAACCCGGACAAGAGATGTATTCTGTCTTGGTAAACTTAATGCGTGCAGCCTGCAGAATAGCATCTGACAGACCTACGAGACGTTCTGCTGAGAAGTGGGGATTGTTGATGACAAGTTGATGAGCTTTACGGTCGATGAGTAAGGCTCCTGTTGCCATGGCAACTTTGAGTTGCATGGTCTGCCAATCTTCATCATCCAAGGTGATGGTGATGGTATCATCGGCGATGGAAGCCTCGGCTTTCTCACGCAGAATAGCACATGCTTCGATGTTATCTACAAGTTGGCGTGCTACAGGAATTTCACATTCTGGTTCTTCGCTGAGTGATACACGGATGGTGTCGCCAATGCCCTCTGTCAGCAAGGCACCAATACCTACGGCACTCTTGATGCGTCCGTCTTCGCCTTCTCCAGCTTCGGTAACACCGAGATGCAGTGGATAGTGCATGTCTTCATGGTCCATGGTTTCCACCAAGAGGCGTACCGTAGTAACCATGACCACAGTATTGCTGGCTTTGATGGATATGACCACATCGTTGAAGTTCTCACGTTTGCAGATGCGCAGAAACTCCATGCAACTTTCTACGATACCTGCGGGAGTGTCGCCATAGCGCGACATGATGCGATCGCTGAGCGAACCATGGTTTACTCCTATGCGTACGGCAGTATGGTGCTCTTTACAGATATTGAGGAACGGCACTAGTTTGGCTTCTATCTTTTTTAGTTCATCGGCATATTCTGCATCGGTATATTCGAGATGTTTGAAGACTCTGCCAGGGTCAACATAGTTGCCGGGATTGATGCGAACTTTCTCGCAGTAACATGCTGCCACATCGGCTACACGGGCTGTGAAATGTACATCAGCTACCAATGGAGCTGTATAGCCATCGGCTTTCAGCCGTTGAGATATGTTTTTCATATTCTCGGCTTCACGTGTTCCCTGTGTAGTGAAGCGCACCAACTCACCTCCTGCATCGATGATGCGTTTGGCTTGTGCCACGCAACCTTCGGTATCGTTGGTGTCTTTGGTGGCCATCGACTGGATGCGGATAGGGTTATCGCCTCCGATGCCGAGCTGTCCTACGTGGGCAATGGATGATACTCTTCGTTTGTAACTCATCTTCTTATGGATTGGTGAAGCAGTGCTTCAGTTGGTTTTATATTCGTATTTCATTTCGGCCAAATCGCGGTTAGCTTTCTCTATCTTGGCTTTCAGTCCAGCCTTATAGTCTGCCAGGCGCTTGGCAATGGTTTCATCGGAGAGTGCAAGCATTTCTACAGCTAAGATAGCTGCGTTCTGTGCACCGTTGACACCTACTGTTGCTACAGGGATTCCTGGGGGCATCTGTATGATGGAGAGCATGGCATCGAGTCCGTCGAGCATACCTTTGATGGGCACTCCGATAACGGGGAGTGTGGTTGATGCTGCGATGACGCCCGGTAGTGCAGCCGCCATTCCGGCAGCTGCGATAATCACTTTCAGACCGCGCTCCTTAGCCCCTGCAGCAAATGCCTCTACTGCGTCAGGGGTACGGTGTGCCGACAGCGCATTGACCTCAAAGGGAATTTGCATCTCGTCGAGTAGTTTACATGCTTTTTCCATAACGGGCAAATCGCTTGTGCTGCCCATGATGATGCTGACAATTGGTTTCATAATCGTATTTGTATGTCTTGTTGTTGTTAAACGATGTTGTTGTCTGTATGTTATAATCTATTGTGATTCGTTAGATGAAGAGAATGATGATGGCTGCTACGAAGAAGCCAATCCAGAATCCTCCTACTATCTGTCCGAGAGAGTGCTGTCGTAATATCATGCGACAGGTGCCCACGATTCCTCCGACAAGGAATACCAGGCAGAGCCACCATATGGGATTGAATGCCAGATATTCGGCAAAGGCAAATAGTGCACCGCCTACGGCTCCGATTGCTGCCGAGTGGGTAGATATCTTCCATACTACATTGATAAGCGCACATATCATCTGTACGCAGAGTGCTGCCAAAAGGATGGAACCGATGAAATGTGGCATGTGAAGCCGAAGGAAGAGATAGTAACAAGCGAAATAGCTGGCTATCGATAGAGCATAGGGCACCATGCGCCGTTCACGTTGGCCTAGTTCGATGAGTGTCCATCCTTGGTATTTGCGGTAGAGTCGAATGGATATGGTTGGCATCAGAATCGTGAAGAAATAGACCATTGCCAGTACCTGCAATTTGTAGGCAGTAGGGAAGATGCTCATGAAACTGAAGGTGAAAAGTACAAGCATGCCTACGATGGGCAAATAGAATGGTGTGAAGAATAGGCTTACCGCACGTGCAGCTATGATGAGGCGCTTTTCGTTTTTCATTTTTTCTCCTCCTTTCTCAGTCGTGCTATAGGCAGTCCAAGTTGTTCGCGGTATTTTGCCACGGTACGTCGTGCTATGGGGTAGCCCTTCTTTGCGAGCAGTTTGCAGAGTGCATCATCGCTCAGTGGTTGTTGTTTATCCTCGCTGTTTATGAGGTCGTGCAGAATCATCTTAAGTTGCCGAGTGGAGAGTTGGTCACCTTCAGCAGTGGTATAGCTTTCGGTGAAGAAGTGGCGAAGGGGGAAAGTACCCCATCGTGTTTGTGCATATTTACCGTTGCAGGCTCTGGAGATGGTGGTGAGGTTGAGACCTGTCTTTTCCGCAATATCCTTGAGAATCATAGGTCGTAGCAGTGCCTCGTCGCCTTCTTCGAAATAGCGATGCTGCCATTGTATAATGGCATTCATAGTCATGGTGAGTGTGCGGCGTCTGCTCTTGATAGCTTCTATGAAACTATGAGCGGCATTCACTTTCTTTTTAGTATAGAGCAGCGCTTCCTTCATTTGGCGGCTCATATTTTCTTTGTTGGTCTGATATTGATTGAGTGTTTCGGAAAACGATGGTGATACATGCAGTTCTGGCAATTCTCCAGTATTGAGTTGGAAGGTCACGGTACCGTCGTCCTGTGTATCGATGATGAAATCGGGTGTGATTTGTTGGAGTGAACGCCCTACGGCTTCGCCCATTGATGCACCAGGTTTGGGGTTGAGTTTGCGCATCTCTGCCATGAGTGTATCGACTTGCATCTCTGTCAATTGCAAGCTTTGTCTGATTTGTTGCCAGTGCTTCTTGGTAAAATCTTCGAAGTGGTTGGTGACCACTTGTTCCATTAGCATGGTCAGCCGTGATGGTTCACGTCTTTTGATTTGTAAGAGCAGACATTCTTGCAATGAGCGTGCACCAATACCAGCGGGGTCAAAGTCTTGGAGCATCTCCAAGAGCTTTTGCAATTCGTGTTCATTGGTATCAATGTTGTGGTAGATAGCCAGTTCGTCGGCTATGCTATCGAGCGTTTTTCTCAGTAGCCCGTCTTCGTCGAGTGAGCCAATGATGTATTCCATGATATATCGTTGGCGCTCATCAAGTGGCAAGAGCCCCACTTGTTCCTTGAGCTGATCATAGAAAGAGAGAGTTTCGCCATAGACCATCTCTTCGCGTTCCTCGTCATAAGATGGTCCGCTGTGATATACGGGAAGGTCTTCATCATCGCGTCCAATGCGTTCTAAAGCGGCATCGAGCGCATCGTTCCGCTCTTCGCGCTCGTTGCGTTGTTCGTAGTCTTCGTTGGTATCAGTATCGGTGTCTGATGGTTCATCGTCGTGCCAATCGTTCTCTTCATCGGTGCCCGATGATTCCAGCGCAGGATTATCGTCCATTTCAGTGCGTATGCGTTCCATGAGTTGCGCCATAGGCATCTCTGTGAGTTGCGCTTGGAGCAACTGTTGCTGTGTGATGCTCTGGGTTTGCCGGAGCGATTGTGACAGTTGTTGTTCTTGTGTCTGTTCTTGTTTCATCGGTAATACGCCTTGAGTTGTTCGGCCAGCGTAGCCAGTTGTTCGGTATCGCTATTGCCGTATCTCTGCCATATATCCTGACAAGCAGGGAAGATGGGACTAAAGAGCATCTCATTTCTATTGAGATAGGGGTCGCAGTGTTGATATACTTCCATGATGTCAGCAATCTTTGCTGCAGACATGTGCATTAGTCGGGCCAGGTCTTGTATTTCTGGAGTTTCTGGAACCATGGTGATGGGTGTCAGTCTGAAATACTGGTCGAGAATGATGATGAGTGTGGCAGGCATCAGTTGACTATCACCTTCAATGGGTCTGAAATCGTGTTCAAACGACTCTTGCAGTTCCACCCCTTCGTAGAATTCGCCACTATTGCCGAATCCTGCCATTCGTCTCAGCAACTTTACTGCTCGGTTCAGACGTTGTGGGTTGTTGGCATAGTGTTGCCATAGTTGTTGGATACGGGGCGTGTCGAGGCTTTCCAGTTGCTTCATCTTCTGATGGAGTGTTTGTGGCGGAACGTGTAGTTCGAGGCTGAGATCCACCATAGCCTTGCAGTACAGGGGTTTGAGCCCTGCCGGCTTCTTTTGGTATAGTTGTATGAGCAACACCCAGCAGTCGTCTTTCCAGTTCTGATTCTTTGCCATGGCCTTATAGCTTTTGCTTTTTGTGCAAAGTTAGCGAATAATGGTGAAAGTGCAAAATAATCGGTTCGCAATTTGGTTATTTCCGTGATATTATTCACCTTCGCGATATTTGTTAATTACAAATCGGTCATTTCTTTATCAAAGAACCGATTGGCGGATAAATAAAAAAGGGGAACCCCGATAGGAGTTCCCCTTGATGTATGACTTGTATAGTCTGATTATTTCTTAGGTTCGAAATAGAATGCACCACCCTTGTTGGCATTAGCCTTGAACACAACGGTAGAAGTTCCGTTCTTGGTGTTGATAGACTTGATAGAGAGCCAGCTTTCAGCCTCCTCAGGAATCTTCACGTCAACGCCTTCACCCTTGTTGGTCAGATATGCGATTACTTCAAATGTTACACCAATGTTAAAATTGCATTTTTATGCATTTTTTTGACGTGTACCCATGCGTGCTTCAACTACGTTGACCACATAGTCGCCTAATTTCTCACATTCGTTGATGATATCCATATAGATGGTGCCCACGGCATAGGTGTATGCATGGTTGTTCACGTCGTTGATGTTTTGCGATTTCAACTGATTGCGGTAATTATTGATTTCGTTCTCGATGTTGAACGAACGGTTGACATCGTACGATACTTTTCTGCCAGCCATTAGCGCATTCATCTGCGTCAGGGCTTGGTCTGTGAGTTCCATCATTTGGAAAATGTGCTCATACTGCTTTTGATTGAAGTGGTCTTGCTTGCCCTGATATTTGCGAGAGATGGTGCGTGCAATGTTGTAGCAAGCGTCGCCGATACTTTCAATCTCTGATATTTCGCGCAGCATCGCACGGATTTTAGCTTTGGTATCGTCAGAGAGATGAGCGTCCGACACTTCATCGAGGTATTGTGCAATTTCCAATTCCATGTTGTCGGATATTCCTTCATACTTCTCTATACGCGAGTACATCTTATTAAATGTCTTCTCGTCTTTCTCCACCAACAGTTCTTTGACCAAACCGAACATGCGCTGTATGCGGATGGCAAACTGCTGTATCTCCTTTTGAGCCTCCAATACCGAGAGCTCCGGAGTCTTCATGAAGCCAGCAGTAATGAAGTGCAGACGGAAGTCCTCCTCTTCATCCACTTTCTTAGGCTTGATCACCCAGCATACGAAGCGTTCGATTTGTGGGATAAACCAGATGAGGATAGCGGTATTGACAACATTGAAGCAGGTGTGGAAGGCAGCCAGCACAAAACTGAGTTTGGCGGAATTGGCAAGAAAAGCCTTGGCTGTGGTAGTGGCGCGGTCCATATCCACATCGTAGCCAACGAGTCCGCAGACCATATCGACGAAAGGACGGAATACGAAGAGTATCCATATCACACCGAATACGTTGAAGAACATGTGTGCAAGTGCTGCACGCCGCGCCTGTGTGTTGGCAGACATGGCAGCCAAGTTTGAGGTGACTGTGGTACCGATGTTCTCACCCATGACGAGTGCGATACCCTGGTAGATGGGCAATACTCCGCTCGAACAGAGAATCATGGTGATAGCCATGACAGCAGCCGACGACTGTACACAGAAGGTAAGCACACCTCCAAGGAGCAGGAAGATGAGTGTGGTGCTGAATGCGTTGGGATCGAACGATGCGAAGAAGTCGAGCACGGCTTGGTTTTCTCCGAGGTGCATGTCTATACCGGTCTGTCGGAGTGTGCCGAGACCGAGGAACATGAAGGCAATACCAAACACGAAGTCGCCTATGAAGCGCTTTTTCTTCGAATAGATGAGGATAATGGCGAAAAAGAAAGCCGGATAGACGAAGTCGGTGATATTAAAAGAAAACCCTGCCGACATAATCCACGCCGTCAGGGTTGTTCCAATATTAGCACCCATAATAACTGAGATAGCCTGTGCCAAAGTCAGCAGACCAGCGTTTACAAACGAAACGGTCATCACAGTTGTAGCGGTGCTCGACTGTACACTTGCCGTGACAAGCATACCAGTGGTCATACCCATAAAACGATTGGTGGTCATGGCACCGAGGACATGTCGCAATTGCGGTCCTGCCATTTTTTGGAGCGCCTCACTCATTGATTTCATACCGAACATCAGCAGGGCAAGTGATCCCAAAAGCTTGAAAAGAATCCAAATTGACATACTTGGAAGTTTAAAAAGTTTAAATTCTTATTGTATTCTAAATATATTCACTAACTTTGTCCACGACTAATGCAAACAATATGCCTATGGAACAAATGGTTCAAATCCGTTGCAAAAATAATAAAAAAATATTAAATGTAAGCATCGGAAGTACACTTTCTGATATTTTTTCTTTTTCGGGCCTTACCATGGAGTACGGTCCGATAAGTGCACGTGTTAACAATAAGATAGAGGGAATGCACTATCGCGTGTATAATTGTAAGGATGTGGAGTTTCTCAGTCTCCGCCATCCTTCTGCGCTAAGAGCATATACTCGCAGTTTGTTTTTTGTGCTTTGTAAGGCTGTCCACGACCTTTACGGCACGGGACATGTGGTTATCAATGTGCCTGTGAGCAATGGCTACCATTGCGATTTGCATATCGGGCATCAGGTGACCGACGCTGATGTGGCTGCCATTAGAAAGCGCATGCAGGAGATTGTGGCTGCTGCCATCCCCATTCATCGCCATCAAGCAACAACCGAAGATGCCATCCGCATGTTTCGTGAGATGGGAACCGTATCGAAGGTGAAGCTCCTTGAAGGGTTGGGATCGCTCTATACCACCTATTATGAGATAGATGGCTATGCGGATTATTACTATGGCTCGATGCTCACCAATACCGGGCAACTGACACTTTTCGGCGTCGAACCGTATTTTGGCGGAATCCTTCTGCGCGTGCCGTCACCACAAGATCCGTCACGCTTGGGCGAACTGGTGCGTCAGGACAAGATGTTCGACATCTTTATGGAGCACCACCATTGGCAGGACATCCTCGGCATCAGTACCATTGGCGACCTGAACAAAGCGGTGGAAGAGGGGAAGTCGAACGGACTCATCCAACTGAGCGAGGCGTTGCAAGAGAAGAAGATAGCGCAGATAGCCGATGAGATTGCCAAACGGAAGAATGTGAAGATGGTGCTCATAGCCGGTCCCTCATCGAGCGGTAAGACCACCACCTGCAAGCGCCTTTCGGTACAACTGGCGGTCAACGGCATCCATCCCATTGGCATTTCGCTCGACGATTACTTCGTGAACCGCGAACAGACACCGCGCGATGAGACTGGCGACTACGACTACGAACATCTGCATGCACTCAACATTCCTTTGCTCAACGAGCAGATGAATGCCCTGTTCAGAGGCGAAGAGGTGGAACTGCCACGCTATAATTTCCAGATGGGCAGAAGTGAAAAAAGCGGTCGTCGCCTACGACTTCAGGGCAACGAGGTACTTGTCTTGGAAGGAATCCATGCGCTCAATCCCGAACTGACAGCATCTATCCCCAACGATCAGATATTCCGTGTCTATGCTTCGGCATTGACCACCATCCTGCTCGACACGCACAATTATATACCGACTACCGACAACCGCCTGTTGCGCCGTATCGTTCGCGACTATAAATACCGTGGGGTATCGGCATGCGACACCATCCGTCGTTGGCCTTCGGTACGCCGGGGTGAGAACCGCTGGATATTCCCTTATCAGGAAAATGCCGATGCCATGTTCAATTCTGCCATGCTTTTCGAACTGGCAGTACTGAAGAATCAGGCGTTGCCCTTGTTGGAACAGGTGCCTGAAAACTGCGAAGAGTATGCCGAGGCATATAGATTGATGAAGTTTCTGCGCTACATCCACACCATCAAGGAAGACCAGATACCGCCCACATCGCTACTTCGCGAGTTTCTTGGCGGCAGTTCGTTTGAATACTGATGCATCATTCCCAGCGGGTAGGATAGCGTACCAGCTGACATACAGAAAATTTAGTTTTCAGAAATATTTCGACCACACGACCACCACTATGATGTAATCCTTTGAGAGATATGGCATTATGGTGGTGGTCGATGGCTTAATTGCTGCGTTTTCGACCACCCATCGGCCACCAATATGAGTAAGACACATCCCGAACGCATCCCGAACGCATCCCGAAGCCATATACTCTCTTTTTCTATACAATATTGGGTAAAAGGTCTTGTTGATGTTTGAAAGAAATGCCATTCAACAGTCGGTCATCCACAGCGAATCGTCCTACTTATATAATAATGTACGCGTGCGTAAGATAATTAAGGAAAGGAATTATGGCCTTCCTCTTAGGGCCTTGTTGCCCTGTCAAGTATGACACAACGGAAATGAGCATGGTCTTTCAATCCAAAGAAACTATTGAAAACAACGAAAAAAGGTGAAAAATAGACGAAAAAAACAGCAGATGTGTTTCGTTTTTGAATATCATTTACTACCTTTGCATAAGATAACCTAAACACCTGTCAGATTATGAAAAAGTTAATCCTTGCCCTACTAGTTGCTTGCAGCACACTCACAACGGTCGCACAAAACCTGCGACAAACCGTAGAAAACGGTGTACAGACCAGCATCCGACAGTCAGAAAACCATCTCTGGCGAGAGGCTTTTGCCACATGCAGAGCTCTCGATGCCATGCTTGGAGCCGGCAATCCCGATTTGCATTATCTTGTCAGCAACGAACGCTTCCGCCTCTACACCCGTCTGAACAAGTCGGCAGAACGTAAAGCTCAAATGGCGCTGATGGAAAACTATGCGCGTGCCAGCAAGAAAAAAGATGTCATTGAAGACATGCTCATGAAGAAAGCTGCCTTTGCACGTACTACTGGCAACGCACCTTTGGCTACTGTATGCTATAAGGAGATCTTCACCATGAATGCAAAAGGCAAGGATGATAACGGCAAGGAAAAGTGCTTCAAAGACCTTATTGCCAAAGCCAAACAAGACAATAACGACTTGATGGCGGGCATCATCAACAAGATGTATGACGAATGGACCGACTCTATTGCAGGCATCAGAGCTGTCAACGAACTGAAAACTGTCAAAGCACAATACGCTGAAGCACAGGACGAAATAAGCACCAAGGCTACTACCATTACTGCGCAATGGGCGTTTATCGTCATCCTTATAGTTATTGGTGTAGGACTGGCTGCCGGCCTTCTCTTCTTCCTCTTTGTCATGTTCAAAAACGTTAGAGAAATCAAGCGCTTGAAGACCAGCCTCGATTTGGCAAATAGCAATAACGAGCAGAAAAACAAGTTCCTCAATAATATCAGCGCACAAATCCGCCCGTCACTCGATGCCATGGAGCAAGGCGATACCAAACGACAGGTCAAGGCTTTGCAAAACTATATCGCACACATAGAAAACTATATGATGCTTGAGCAGACTCGCGAGGAACACTACGAACTCACCAGTCACAATATGGGACAGTTCTGCGAGAAAGTCACCCAAGAGGTAAAGGCTATGGTCAAATCTACTACCGAAGTGACTTGTACTGCCCAACCCATCTCTTTCGCTACTAACGAGGACGCTTTGCGCACCATATTGCTCAATATCGTAGAAGAGGTGGTAAAGGCCGATGGCGTGGAGCGCATCAACCTTGAGTTTAAGAAACGCAACCCCCATACCGGTAATTTCTTGGTAACGGCTGTGGGTATGACCTTGCCCGAAGAGAAGCGCGAAACACTTTTCCAGGCATTCTCCGAGATTGCCGATCTGACTGAAGACGACGGACTTACCTTCCCCACTTGCAGTCTGATGGCGTATAAACTCAACGGTCATCTCCGTCTCGACGACGAGTTCCGTCATGGCATCCGCTTTGTTGTGGAACTGAAAGACAAATAAGCATCTGCATCGTAAGATATCAGTAAAGGTGGAGTCTCCGTGCGAGATTCCACCTTTAATTTACGCTAAGGCGCAATTCTACTATGTGCGGGATATTGCCCGATATTTTGCCAAGGCGTTTCCAAACCTTTGGCAAAAGTATTACCCAACGTTTGGCAAAGGTGTTTTTCCAATGTTTGGCATAAGTATTACCTAACGTTTGACAAAAGTAATGTCTAACGTTTGAAAAAGGTCTTTTCAACGTTTGATAAAGATGTTATCCAATATTTGATAAAAGTGTTATCCAATATTTGATAAAAGTGTTATCCAATATTTGATAAAAGTGTTATCCAATATTTGGTAAAGGTATTATCCAATATTTGATAAAAGTATTATCCAACGTTGGATAAAAAGATTATCAAGGTTTGGAAAAACGATGATAAACGATTGTATTTTATAAGGGAAATAGGATCACGCTTTACTTTGTCCTTTCAGGACGTTAGTTAATTGTTTATGTTTGGTATCCGCAGGGCGTTGCACGGGTGGTCGAAGTGTGGTCGAAAACGCCGTTGTAAGATTTTCGACCACCCATTTAACCGTATATCTTACAACGTGTTATGACATATCGGTGGTCGAGTGGTCGATTTTTACGACATCGCGTGTGCGTGCGTACACGTGTATGTACGCACGCAAACCTTATATATTAGATTCATTCATCTCAGATGAACTGTCGTTTCTGCTGATAGCAGCAATCCGTTTACTGGATGAATCCTATTTCGATGACCTGATCAACAGCTGTAGGCACAGCGTCCAGCGTGAGTATCACACCGCCTTGACACTTCTGCATCTTCACCGCCTTACGACTGACAAAATCTACAGCCTTCTTCATCTGTTTATTGCCAGTGGGCAGATAGAGCACCTTGTCTTGCAGGTTGAGGATATGCACAAACAGTCGGTTGTCCTTCTGTGTGGTCACTCCCCAGTCGTGAGGTGCAACAAATCCACCGCGTGTGCCATAGATAGTTTCGCCATATACCTTCATCCAGTCGCCCATCTCCTTCAGACGTTCCACCGCAACAGCGGGCAGACAACCATCAGGTTGCGGACCGATATTCATGAGCAGATTAGCATTTTTGCCTGCTGCCTTCACCAGATATTGAATGAGTGTATGGGTCGATTTGTAGTTCTGGTCGGTAATCTTGTAGCCCCACATGCCGTTCATTGTCTCGCATGTTTCAAGTGGCAACTGCGAAATAGACTGTCCGGAGAGTCCGGCAGAGTTTTCGCCAGGCAGGTCGCGCTCAAACATTTGGAAGTCTTCGCCGGGGAATGGAGTCACGTGATGGTTGTTGCCGATGAGGCATGCAGGCTGCAAACTGTGGATGAGTGCATACTGTTCGGGCAGTTGCCAGTCAAATGATGGATTGATATCTTGATCCCACCAACCGTCAAACCAGATGGCTCCTACCTTGCCATAGTTGGTGAGCAGTTCGGTGAGTTGGTTGTTCATAAACTTATAGTACGACTTCCAATTTTGTTTGTCCTTGGGTCGTCCTGTGCCGTGTCCGGTACGTCCCAGCGGAGCATCCTCACGTTGCCAGTCGATGTGTGAATAGTAGAAGTGGATGTCAATACCCTGTCGGTGACATTCGTCAGCAAGTTCTTTCACGATGTCACGCTTAAAGGGTGTAGCCTTCACGACATTATAGTCAGAGTATTTGGTGTCGAACATGGAGAAGCCTTCGTGATGGCGGGTAGTGAAGCAAATATATTTGGCACCTGATGCCTTGATCTGCTCTACCCACTCTTTGGCATTGAAGCGAGAGGGATAGAAGCCGCCTGCGAGTTTGGCATATTCCTTGTAGTTTAAGTCTGCGTTGTGCATGGTCCATTCTCCTGTGGCAAGCATGGCATAGAGTCCCCAGTGGAGGAAGATGCCGAATTTCTCGTCTTGAAAATGTTTGCGTGCCTCAAGGTTCTCCTTGGTAGGTACGTAGTCTGCCGACTGTTGCACTGTCTGTTGTGCCATTGTCGATGTCAATGCCAGCGTCAGCATGACGGTTGTGAATAGTTTTTTCATCATCAAGTTGTTTAGTTGTTATGCTCCACCGTTCTGTTTGGTGAACAGCATATTTCTATTGTGTGATAATTGCTTGGGTTTTCAAATCCCTATAGGCGTGATTTATATCCCTCGCTCAGCCCAGTCACCTCTGTCGAGGTTGCGGTAACCGATGGCTTCAGCGATGTGTTGTTGCTGCACTTGCGCCGATCCTTCAAGGTCGGCAATGGTGCGTGCCACCTTGAGAATTCTGCTATATGCTCGTGCAGAGAGTTTCAATCGCTCCATGCCATTTAGCACTACGCCTACGATGATTTATCAAGGACATAGGTGAATGGCCATTGTTTATGTTCACGATGCAAAGATAACACTTTTTGTTTAATTAGTCGAGCCTTTTTGATTAGAATTGCTCCATTGTGCATAGACTCTATACATTCCCACATGGGCCAGGTGAATTTCTGATAGACAGAATCTAAGGAATGTATTTCGACGAGGTTGAGTCCGATAACATGTTTTTTGAGGTCTGTATTGCGGTATTGCTTCTTTACGACAGCATAGGCGCGTCCCATATCCTCAAAAATGTAGGACGCAACGTCGGCGAAAGGTTCCGATTCAAGACCATCCATAGTGATAATATAACACTCGGGAACCACATCATTATATGTGACCCCCCACCAGTATGCACTATCTTCGAACAGATAAATAGGTGATGCGGCTTTATTCTTAAAAAAATAGCAATTTTGTTGATGAAAAACTTGCAAATGCGAAATATTTTCATTAAATTTGTAGCATCAAAATACGAGAAGAATGGAAAGTACGGAGATTATAAAGAACGCATGCCTAAAAATCACTCCGCAACGTAAAGTGGTTTATGAGGTTATGATGGAATTGCGTCATGCTGCCATTGATGAAATAATCAAGTGTGTGCAATCCAAAGATAATGAGATAACCATCTCAACCATCTATCGCATTCTTGATTCGTTTTGCAAGGCTAATCTGTTGTCACTTGTGTTCCATCCCGAAGAGGGGAAAATCTATTATGATTTAAGTTTCGGGAGTTAGTTGGCACTATAAATTAAGGCACAAAAAAGCACAGGATTTCTTGCGTATATCGCATAAAATGATAATGCCGAAGGTGCAATGTTTACCATAATGAACGTGATAAAGGGAGTTAAAATGAACGAGCATACACTGTTCGGACGCAAGAGCAGGTGCAACAGCGTGTATCCGCTGCTGTATGTATTCCAGTTTTTGTTTTCTGGGCAAAAGCCAATGATTTACTACTATGTAAATTATCAGTGAATATCGTTTTTTATAACTTTGTCATGTCTATTACCTAAAATTTATAAATATGAGAAAGAACAACGAATTTTTCAGAACAAAGTTCCTTAGACTGTCCACATGTTTTTTAGTGTCAGTAGCCTCTGTGTCAAGCCTCCTTTTGTCCGCTTCGTGCAGCGATGATGACAATGTTCCACCCGATGTGACCAAAAAGAATCCCACTACTTTTATAAAAGATGCAGAAAAAGTGGCCATGTTGCGCTCTATGAAAGATGTGGATGGCAGCGGAAGGTTGTATGAAATCAATTATACGGCCGACTATAAACTTGATGACGTGTTAAAGTCTGGTTTCACAGAAACCAACCAACTCTTCAACTATGTAGCCTATCTACTTTACGACAGCCTCCCCGGCAAAAAGGCACAGGTTTCGTTCGATGCCGGATGCAGTGCCTTTGCAGTACCCGACAGGCAAAGCGGTAATTTCTTGATGGGGCGCAACTACGACTTCTGTCATGCCACAGAAGACGGCAAAGGCTACAAGTCGATAGCGGCTATCATAGTTCACACGGCTCCTGAGGGTGGAAAGAAATCAATCTCCATGGTGGATGGCATGCAATTAGGTTTTGGCCAGGGATTTTATACCGATGGCAAGAGCGACCTCTCCCCGCTGATGGGATTGCCCTACGCTGCCCTTGACGGCATTAACGAAGACGGATTCGCCATTGGTGTCCTGGCGCTGAGAGAGAATCAGACGAAACAGAATGACAAAAACAAGCCGCGCATAGGTACAACGACAGCCATACGTATGCTGCTCGACCGTGCATCCACCGTCAAGGAAGCCCTGGCAATGCTTGCAGGCTATAATATGGACATGCAGGGCAGTGGACGCAGCAACTACCACTATTTCATGGCCGATGCCACAGGAGACTATGCCATCGTGGAATACACTCTTGAAAAGGGCGAAACTATACCTACTGTAATGGAAAAGTTCACCGGCAATGACACCCTGCGCTGCGTCACCAACTTCTATGTCTCACCCACGATGGTGGGTACAAACGATGGATGGGGATCCCTGCATGGCAAGGAACGCTATTGGACGTTAAGAAACTGTCTCGCGCGCAACAACTACTGTCTTGATTCCAAACAAGCCATGTCCCTGCTACAAGACGTCTCACAGCCAGCGGACTTGAAAAATATCACATCACAGACTCAATGGTCGTGCCTCTACAACCTCAGCGAAAAGACACTTCGTCTGGCCATCCTGCGAGAATATGGGAAAATCTACAACTTTAAGGTAGAATAGTCCTGGTATGAAAACAATGTTTGGTAAAATGCTACGACTGAGAAAAGTCAAAACCATACTATGGGCAGCACCGATGTTGATTTGCTCGTTGCTCCTCAACATGGGATGCTCAGATGATGATGATTCATCCATGGGAGGACAAGGGGGACAGGAGATGACAGATACGACGGCCATTTCCCTGACTTATCACCACTTTATTGCTTCTGACGATGTCATTATCCTGGATGCCGACACTACACGGATTTCTGTCAGCAAGGCTTTAGCCGACAAGTTGGGCATCACTCATTTTGCCGGTCGGCCGCTGGCCGTATGGCAGAAGGTGAACTGTCTGCCATATATCAGGCGCGCCACTTCTGAGCGCCTGGAGGACAACCGCTATATCCTGACCGTTGACGAGAGTGCATCACTGGCCGACGTGTTGCCAGAGGATGCGGAATTCAATTTTGATACGAAGTTGCATGTCAACCACCAGGCCACGAAATCACGGACTAGCGCCGGAGGTTCTAATCTCGTAGAGGATATATCCTCACGGTATATGGAAGGCGACACCATTCATCCTGCGGTGATTCTCTATACCGACCAGGGAGGAGCAGGGGAAGACGTGCAGGTGGAGGACGATATCCTTCTGGACGGCAATGCTTTTAATAAAACCGACGGCAATGAGGGCTATGACTCTGGCGCGAATCGTTTCGCACGATTCACCGGGAGCCATCTGCGAGAGTTGTGCGAAAGGCACGGCTTGTATCTCGCAATGGATGTCTATTCGGTCTAAGAAAAGAGGGGCCGCTGATTGTCCCACTTTTTGGCTCGCTCCATGCCATCTAGCACTACGCCTACGATGATTTATCAAGGACATAGGTGAATGGCCATTGTTTATGTTCACGATGCAAAGATAACACTTTTTGTTTAATTAGTCGAGCCTTTTTGATTAGAATTGCTCCATTGTGCATAGACTCTATACATTCCCACATGGGCCAGGTGAATTTCTGATAGACAGAATCTAAGGAATGTATTTCGACGAGGTTGAGTCCGATAACATGTTTTTTGAGGTCTGTATTGCGGTATTGCTTCTTTACGACAGCATAGGCGCGTCCCATATCCTCAAAAATGTAGGACGCAACGTCGGCGAAAGGTTCCGATTCAAGACCATCCATAGTGATAATATAACACTCGGGAACCACATCATTATATGTGAACCCCCACCAGTATGCCACTATCTTCGAACAGATAAATAGGTGATGCGGCTTTTTTCTTAAAAAAAAATAATTTTGTTGGTAAAAAATTTGCAAATGCGAAATATTTTCATTAACTTTGTAGCATCAAAATACGAGAAGAATGGAAAGTACGGAGATTATAAAGAACGCAGGCCTAAAAATCACTCCGCAACGTAAAGTGGTTTATGAGGTTATGATGGAATTGCGTCATGCTGCGATTGATGAAATAATCAAGTGTGTGCAATCCAAAGATAATGAGATAACCATCTCAACCATCTATCGCATTCTTGATTCGTTTTGCAAGGCTAATCTGTTGTCACTTGTGTTCCATCCCGAAGTGGGGAAAAACTATTATGACATTACCGTGACAGAGCATCACCACATATTCGAGGGCGAGAGCATCTTGGATTATATGGATGAAGAGCTTACGGAATTGATACGACAGTATTTGAAAGAAAAGAATTTTGCATCGGTTGACATTAGCCGAATACAGGTGCAGATAACGATAAATAATCCAAAGTTAAACACTAAAAATTAAAAAGTATGAGAAGTATCACGACTTTCGATTTGCAGTATGCACATCGGTTCTATGGCTTCCAAGGCGAAGCCCAGTATCTTCACGGTCACACTGGCACACTGACCATTGAGGTGGAAGATACGGTTGAAGAAGGTGTAAACATGGTGTACCCTTGTAATGAAATCCAAAAGGTGGCATGGAGCCTGTTGAAGAATTTTGACCATGCCTTGGTGCTCCGCGAAGATGACCCTTTGCTTCCTGCCATTCTTGATGTGTATGAAAAGCAAGGCATCAAAAACGGTCATCCGCAAAACAAAATGAAAGGAGAGGCCTTCAAGACAGAATTGGCAACGGCTTACCCCGATGCCCGTCTGGTTGTTACCAAAGAAACCATGACAGTGGAAGGTATGATTAAGATTGTATATGACTTGTTGAAAGACAAACTGAACATCGCTAAAATCACTTTCACAAGCGGTGTGAATGCCGCGTCTGCCGAGTTTACCACAAAGAATAACATCGACCGTTGTCCTCTTTGCGGTGTCGCCCTCAATGCGGATGGAGTATGCCCAAAATGTGGTTATCGGAAAAAATAATCCACGGAAAGCTGCATATAAAATAAAGTAATGATGAAAATATGGGGCTGTGTCGTAATTAAGGTTTACGGCGCAGCCTCTTATTTTACAAGTTAGAAAAATAATTTGAAATTCGGCTAATGGCCTCAACCTTTGTTTCCATAACCACATCGGCATACACCTGTGTTGAATTTATGCTAGTATGTCCGAGCAACTTGCCTACTGTGTACAAGTCACCTCCGGCAGCCAGTGTCAGCACGGCAAATGTGTGACGGCTCGTATGGAAACTGACATTTTTCGTAATCCCTGCATCCGCAGCCATTTTTTTAAGATACCTGTTACATACTCCCAATATAGTCAGTTCAAACACCTTTTGGCTCGGCTTGCATCCGTTTCGCTCAGGTAACCAATGCAAAGCCGATTGGTTTAGAGGGATTATTACCTGTCTGCCTACTATCAGTACTTTTGCGGTCTTGAGGCTTTCAGCATATCCGCACCTTGCGCCTCATCCGAGCTTGTACATTTCCGTCACCGTATCGGAGAGGAGGGCGTGGAGCTTATCCTCAAGGAAAGCATCCGCATCAATCTTGCCATGGAGGACAGCAAGAAGGAGGAGGATGACAGGAATAAGGGAAAGGACGGTCGTGGACGCTCAAGATTGAGTTTGCCTTCTTCAAACTCCTTACCCGCACCACTGTCGAAACTTGCATAACACGTGTGGAGCATTTCGGGAATAAAAATGTCAGCAGCATTCAAGAGGGCACGTGCCATGGCATCCATACCCTGATATGTGCAATAAAGTTGTTTTATTGTAGTAATAAATATGGTTGCAAATATAGAGAAAAAATGATTCGCAACAAATTTATGGCCTAATAGTGAATTCTGACCAGGGAAGCCAGTATACGACCAAGGACTGGCAGGATCTGCTGACCAGCTATGGCATACAAGTAAGCATGGATGGTAGAGGTCGTTGTAAAGACAATATATGGATAGAACGCTTCTGGCGCAGCATCAAGCAGGAGTACATATATTTCAACCCTGCGGAAAACGTTAGTGAACTCCGTTCTGGAATTGCTGATTACGTGAAGTTTTATGACTATGAGCGTCCTCATCAGAGTCTGGACAACTTCACACCAGCATCATTTTACGGCAACAAAGAGAAGAAAGTAGGATAAACTCTTGCACAATTCAACTAATAGTATTAACTTTGTGACGCCAAGACAAGAGAACGCTCGGGATTGTCCGCATGCTCTGGATGGCGCAGCAACCAATGTTCAACCACTTGTCGAATATTTGGGAGTACTATAAAAAATAACAATATCGTACAGCAGAAATGGACTATTGTTTCATTCCATCTTCATATATTTATGTTACTTTGTACAAAAACATCGTTTTTAGATAAAAACAATAAGTAAATACAATATTTTATAATTTCACATACAAAAGAAATAAACGATATGAGAAATTCAAAGACACAACGAATGAAGGTGGTAATCAATATAACCCACCTTAAAAAATCAATGCTTGCGGCCTTTGTTGCACTCTTCGTCGCAACTGCGAACGCACAAACCATCAAAGGCGTTGTGACAGACGCTGACAACGGGGAGCCCATCATCGGCGCAACGATCAAGGTGAAGGAGACATCGAAAGCTGTCGTGACAGATATGAACGGCAAATATTCGATAACAGGTCTCACAACAGGCCGTTACACCATTGAAGCTTCGTACATAGGTTACCAGCCAGCCGTCATCCCCGAGATTCTCGTTACGGAGGGCAAGGAGGTGGTCATCAACGTCCCCATAAGCGAGAGCTTGAACGAGCTGGGAGAAGTAGTGGTAAAGCCTCGCATCAGCAAGGAAAGCGCTGTGAACAAGATGGCTCTTGTCGGGGCGAGGATGCTCAGCATGGAAGAGGCAAGCCGATATGCAGGAGGATACAGCGACCCGGCGCGCCTCGTCACAGCCTTTGCCGGTGTGGCTGGCAACAGCAACGACAACGGCGTGTCGGTGCACGGCAATGCGCCGCAGGCCATGCAGTGGCGACTTGAGGGCGTGGAGATCTTCAGCCCGAACCACTTCACTGACGCCTTCAACATGGGCACAGGACTCGTCAGCGCACTCAACTCCAATGTTCTCGACAACTCCGACTTCCACCTCGGAGCCTTCACAGCCGAGTACAGCAATGCCCTCTCAGGCGTGTTTGACATGAGAATGCGCGCAGGCGACAACGACAGCTACCACCATGCGCTCCAGATAGGCACGCTGGGCCTCGAAGGCACATCGGAAGGCCCCATAAGCAAGAAAACAGGATCATCCTACCTCGTCAACTACCGCTACTCCGTCACCACCATCGCCCGTGAGATAGGACTCCTCTCCCTCGACGGCGACCAGGCCGACTTCCAGGACTTCAACTTCAAGCTCAACTTCCCGACAAAGAAGGCTGGCACATTCTCCGTCTTCGGAGTAGGACTGAAGGACAAGTACTGGCTCGAGCTCGAAGACCCCTCAAAGTGGGAGAGCATGTATGACCAGGAGTACACGGTCAGCAATCAGACAATGCTCGTTGGCGGCGTCAACCACAAGGCGTACCTCGGCAAGAACTGGAACATCAACAGCACCATAGCAGCCTCCTACTTCAAGAACGACGGAGACCAGAGCTACTATGACGGACAGCCCAACCAGGCCAACAAGCTCGGCAACTGCCTGCCCTACATAAGGATGCGCCAGAACAACTCGCAGTTTACAGCCACAACGAATGTGCAGAAGCGTTTCAGCCCTAAGTTCCAGTCCAAGATTGGTGCCACATACACAGAGTACTTCTTCGACATCGACCTCAAGATGGCCCCAAAGGTAGGAGCCGCCATGCCTGCACAATCAATCTATACAGCCGACAGCCACACTGGCCTGTTCAACGCCTATATAGCCAACTCGTGGAACATGAGCCGCTGGCTTACCTTCACCTTTGGTCTGAATACCCAGTATTTCCGCCTCAACGACGACGTGTCAGTTGAGCCACGCGCAGCCTTCCAGTGGAATCCGGACGAGAAGAACCAGTTCTCTGTGGGTTACGGCATGCACAGCAAGACAGAGAAGATGGACACATACTTTGTCTATGACCAAAATGAGGGCTTTGTAAACAAGGACCTCAAACTGAGCAAGGCTCACCACATCATCGGTTCGTACATCCACCGATTCAACGACCAGCTCAACCTACGCGTGGAGGCATACTACCAGAGCCTCTTCGACCTTCCCGTGACTGAAGACGGCAGCTACTGCACCATCAACCGCCGCTATTATTACGAGGAGCGCGAGCTCGTGAGCAAAGGCAAGGGACGCAACTATGGCATAGACGTCGCACTGGAGCAATACATGCACAAGGGTTACTACTGGATGGTGGACGGTTCGCTCTACAAGTCAGAGTACAAGGGTGGCGACAATATATGGCGCGACTCACGCTACAACCGCACATTCATGGTCAAGGTGCTCGGCGGTAAGGAGTGGATGCTCGGCAAGAGAAGGCAGAACGTGCTGAGTGTCAACGGCAAAGTCACCCTGCAAGGGGGGCAGAGATACACTCCTGCCGATGTGGCGGCAAGCCAACTGAACTACGAGGCTGGCAGACCAGATGTCGTGTACGACGAGACAAAGGCTTTCTCTGAGCAGTACGCCCCTGCATGCATCGTAGACTTCACCATCAGCTATAAGATAACAGGCAAGAAGTGCAACCACACCATAGCCTTCGAAGGTCTCAACCTCTTGCAGAAAAAAGTGCCTTACGAGAACACTTACAACTACAAGAAGAACACTGTGGAAACTTACGACTCAGGCATCTCACTGCCAAACGTGTACTACCGCATCAGCTTCTAATGGTGGGTTCTATTAATTCCCACCGTCAAAAGGCTTTAGATGGGTTCTATTAATTCGCTTTGTCAGATTTTTGATTTATCTCTGAGTGCAGAGTGTCTCCACTCCACCGGCAATGCTTTCGCAAAAACGTTAACAGACTCCGATGAAGCAAGTGCTACAGACTGCAATCTGTCGAAAAACGGCAATAAGGCTGACGGATTCTATGCATTGGGCATAGCACCGATCGTTGCAAACAAGATTAACGTAAAGGCAAGGTATGATCTGTATAGGAGCAATGGGGAATGGAACGCAGCAAAAACATTCTATGAAGTGGGTGCCGACTACTTGTTCACGAAGAATTTGAAGCTGTCTGTAGAGTATGCGCTCGTCAACGACCGTACGCTCGACAAGCATAATTACAGCTTGGCAAATGCAGAACTTTCCATAAAGTTCTAATGTATGATATGCCCGTCATGCAAATCGAGTAGGAGGAAAACGAAGCAGTTTTCTTCCTATTTTCGTTTTCCGACCTCTCACACCACCGTACGTGCCGTTCGGCATACGGCGGTTCTCTAATTGCTATGCAAATTGGTATAGATGCCAAGAAGTGAGGGATAACCTTGCCTAACAAGTCCATCGTTCGTTATGGCACACTTTAGAATAGGGCTCGTCGCTATGCGCCAATACCCCTTGCGGGTATTGGCCCATTGCCATGCCCTCCATCTGCCAATACCACATTTCATGAGGTTCGTGAAACGAGTACGGACTCGTTTCCAACATTTCCAGATATAACACCGTATGCGTCTATGATACCATTCCTCCGTTCTTTGGAGAAATGTTTTCATATCTGCCAGATAGTAATATCCTATCCAACCACGGATGTATTCCGTCAAGCGGTTCTTCAACCACGATAAACCTTTGCCGTTACTGCGCTTGGTAATGGATTTCAGTAATATTAAAAATTCCATCAATTATTAAATTCCCCTCTCTGACCAGTCGCTTCTGTCAAGATTGCGGTAGCCCACGGCTTCTGCAATATGGGGAAGTTGCACCTGCTCACTGCCATCAAGGTCGGCAATGGTGCGTGCCACCTTGAGAATCCTGCTATAGGCACGTGCAGAGAGTTTCAATCGCTCCATAGCCATGCGCAACATGTCCATGGATGAGGCATCGGGTTCGGCAAACTGATGCAGCATGCGCTCCGTCATTTGGGCATTGCAGTGGATGCCCTTGTAATCCATAAACCGTTCCTCCTGCATTTTGCGAGCGGCAATGACTCTGGCGCGAATCGTTTCGCTCGATTCACCGGGAGCCATCTGCGAGAGTTGTGCGAAAGGCACGGCTTGTATCTCGCAATGGATGTCGATACGGTCGAGCAACGGACCACTGATCTTGTTCATATACCGTTGTATCTGTCCGGGCGTGCAGGCACAACTGTGAGTGGGGTCGCCATAATAGCCGCAAGGACATGGATTCATGGAGGCTACAAACATAAACGAACAGGGATACTGCACGCTGTATTTCGCACGACTGATGGTGATACAGCGGTCCTCCAAAGGCTGGCGCATCACCTCCAGCACCGACCGGTTGAACTCAGGCAACTCGTCGCAGAACAGCACACCATTGTGTGCCAAACTGATTTCACCGGGTTGCGGATTCTGTCCGCCACCAACCAATGCCACCTGCGAGATGGTGTGGTGTGGCGCTCTGAATGGTCGTTGCGAGATGAGACTGGTGTCGCGCGATAGTTTACCTGCCACACTATGAATCTGTGTGGTCTCCAAACTTTCGCTGAGTGATAATGGAGGCAGAATACTTGGCAGGCGTTTCGCCATCATCGATTTACCACTTCCCGGAGGACCTATCATGATGAGATTATGTCCACCGGCAGCCGCCACTTCCAGTGCGCGCTTCACACTTTCCTGTCCGCGCACATCAGCGAAGTCGAGTTCAAACTGTGATTGCTGTTCATAAAACTCTTTGCGCGTATCGATAACCGTAGGGGCTATCTCCGATGAACCATTGAAGAAATTGGCGACATCGATGAGGGTTTCCATGCCATACACCTCTATTTGGTTGACCACAGCCGCTTCGCGGATGTTCTGTTTCGGCACGATAAGACCTTTGAAATGTTCGGCGCGTGCCCGAATGGCTATGGGAAGTGCACCGCGTATGGGTTGCAACCTGCCGTCAAGTCCCAACTCACCCACCATCATGTAATCATTCAGCCGACTCCCGTCAACCTTTCCGCTTGCCGCCAGAATACCGATAGCCAATGGCAAGTCATAGCCGCTACCCTCCTTTTTGATATCGGCAGGCGATAGATTGGCGGTGATGTCCATCATCGGCATCTTCAGTCCGTTGTTCTGTAGTGCCGCCCTGATTCTGTCATAGCTCTCACGCACAGCAGTATCGGCAAGTCCCGTCAGGTGGAATTGCACTCCGCGAGTCATGCTCACTTCTACTTTTACCGTGGTCACTTCAAGTCCGTTGACGGCGGCACAAAAGGTATTGACTAACATATTTATAGTTCTTTGTAGCGTTATTGATGTACTGAAAAGTACGTTGCCATGCCGGTCATCATCCGGCACAGTCTGATTGTGGTCACAAAGTTAAGCAAAATTATGCAAATCCACAATATTCTTCCCACATAATATTGTTACACAGCAAGAAGTGGTAGGTAAGTACCTTGTCAGTCCTATCCAACTACCCTTCTGCTGAAATAGCAGGATGATATGATCTTTCCGTTTCTTTCGTAAGTGTGTTCCGTCAGAATTGAAATCTGATGACCGATTGAGGATAAAAATGACTTTTCATTTTGTTATCCACCTATTTTATTGTAATTTTGCACCCATGAACCAGATAGCTGACTATGAAATCATGGCTCCTGTGGGTAGCCATGACTCGCTGGCTGCGGCACTAAAAGCCGGAGCAGACTCGGTGTATTTCGGCATCGAGAAACTCAATATGCGTGCTCACAGCGCATCGGCATTTACTATCGACGACCTGCGGGAAATCGCTGCAACATGCAATGCACAAGGGGTAAAGACCTATCTCACGGTCAATACCATCATCTATGGTGAGGATATTCCGCTCATGCACGAGATTGTGGATGCCGCCAAAGAGGCTGGCATTTCTGCAGTGATAGCATCGGATGTGGCGGTGATGACCTATTGCAACCGTATCGGGCAAGAGGTACATCTCTCTACCCAACTGAACATTTCGAATATCGAGGCATTGAAATTCTATGCCCAGTTTGCCGATGTAGTGGTATTGGCACGCGAGTTGAACCTCGACCAGGTGGCTGAAATCTATCAGCAGATAGAAGAACAGCACATCTGCGGACCGAGCGGACAACAGATCCGTATCGAGATGTTCTGTCATGGCGCCTTGTGCATGGCTATCAGCGGCAAGTGCTATATGAGTCTTGACAATACCGGACGCTCTGCCAATCGCGGTGAGTGTATGCAGATCTGCCGCCGCTCTTACCTGGTGACCGATCGGGAGACAGGCATCGAACTGGAGATAGACAATAAGTATATCATGAGTCCGAAAGACCTGAAGACCGTGCGCTTCATCGACAGAATGATGAAGAGTGGCGTCCGTGTGTTTAAGATTGAAGGTCGTGCCCGCGGTCCCGAATATGTCAAAACCGTAGTGGAATGTTATAAGGAAGCCATTCAGAGT
Source organism: Prevotella sp. P3-92 (assembly GCF_002251205.1). Classification (NCBI taxonomy): domain Bacteria; kingdom Pseudomonadati; phylum Bacteroidota; class Bacteroidia; order Bacteroidales; family Prevotellaceae; genus Prevotella; species Prevotella sp. P3-92. The sequence goes on from NZ_NPJE01000070.1 coordinate 74,856, forward strand.
GTCCTCGACGGAACATTTACCGAGGAGAAGAAGGATGACTGGGACGAACGCCTTGCTACCGTTTTCAACCGCGGTTTCTGGGACGGATACTATCAAGGACAGCGCCTTGGAGAGTGGAACAGCCATTACGGATCGTGTGCCACAGAGCGCAAAGTGTATGTGGGCAAGGGCATGAAATACTTCTCGAAACTTGGTGTTGCCGAGTTCTCATGCGAGGCTTGCGAGTTCTCAGTAGGCGACAAGATGCTCATCACTGGTCCTACCACTGGCGCACTCTATGTGACGGTAGAGGAAATCCATGACGATACCCATGCCGTGACAACCGCACAGAAAGGCACTCGCGTATCGTTCAAAGTTCCAGAGAAGGTGCGCCCTAGCGATAAACTCTTTAAGATTATCAAAAACAACGAAGATTAAACACACCTATAATATATATTTATGACCATCAACGAAATTCAAGACGAGATTATCGATGAGTTTTCCGGTTTCGACGACTGGATGGACAAATATCAACTGCTGATCGACTTGGGCAACGAACAAGCACCCCTCGATGAGCGCTATAAGGTGGAAAGCAACCTGATAGACGGTTGTCAAAGCCGTGTGTGGCTACAGGCTGACTATGCTGACGGCATCATTACCTTTACGGCAGAGAGCGATGCACTTATCGTGAAAGGTATTGTGGCATTGCTCATCCGTGTGCTCAGCGGACATACACCGCAGGAAATACTCGATGCAGACCTGTATTTCATAGAGCAGATAGGACTGAAAGAGCATCTGTCACCCACTCGCAGCAACGGTTTGCTGGCTATGGTGAAACAGATGCGTATGTATGCATTGGCATTCCGCACTAAAGAACAAGGATAAACACTATAAAAGACTGACGGCGATGGCAAAGAAAGAAAAGGAACTCACACCGATGATGAAACAGTTTTTCGACCTCAAGGCAAAGCACCCTGAGGCACTCTTGCTGTTTCGTTGCGGTGACTTTTATGAGACCTATTGCGACGATGCCATCACTGCCTCGCAGGTGTTGGGCATCACTTTGACTCACCGAAACAACGGTGCAGGCGCCAAAGGCGATGCCATGGCGGGCTTCCCGCATCATGCACTCGATACTTATCTGCCGAAACTCATTCGTGCAGGTATGCGTGTGGCTATCTGCGACCAGTTGGAAGACCCGAAGTTGACCAAAAAACTGGTGAAGCGTGGCATTACCGAACTGGTGACACCGGGTGTTGCCATGCAGGATAATGTGCTGAACTATAAGGAAAACAACTTCCTGGCTGCTGTACATTTCGGTAAAGGACTATGCGGTGTGGCTTTCCTCGATATCTCAACGGGCGAATTCCTTACCGGTGAAGGCACTGCCGACTATGTGGAGAAACTCATGTCCAACTTCCAACCGAAGGAGGTGCTCTATAACCACAACCGCAAAGCAGAATTTGAACGCAACTTCGGTGTGCGGCTTTGTACCTTTGAAATGGAAGACTGGGTGTTTACCGAACAGGCTGCACAACAGAAACTGCTGCGCCATTTCCATGTGAAGTCGATGAAAGGCTTCGGTGTTGACCATTTGAAAAGCGGCATGGTGGCTGCCGGTGCCATCCTTCAGTATCTGGAACAGACCCTCCATAACCATATCTCACATATCACATCGCTCAACCGTATTGAGGAAGACCGCTATGTGCGCTTGGATAAGTTTACCGTACGGTCGCTCGAACTGTTGGGCACGATGCAGGAAGACGGTAAGTCATTGCTGTCGGTGATAGACCGCACCGTATCGCCGATGGGCGGTCGCCAGTTGCGTAGATGGGTCGTCTTTCCGTTGAAAGATCCTAAGCGCATCAACGAACGCCTTGATGTGGTGGATTATTTCTTCCGTCAACCGGAGTTCAGACTGTGTGTGGATGATCAGTTGCAGCGCATCGGCGACTTGGAGCGCATTGCCTCCAAAGTGGCTACAGGAAAGGTTTCACCTCGCGAAGTGGTGCAGTTGAAAACTGCTTTGCAAGCCATAGCTCCCATCAAACAGGCCTGTCTGTCTGCCGACAATGACGCTATTGTGCGGGTAGGGCGCCAACTGCAGTTGTGTGAAGAACTGCGCGATAGAATAGAACGCGAAGTGAACAACGATCCGCCACAACTGGTGCAACGCGGTGGGGTGATACGCTCTGGCGTCGATACCGAACTCGATGACTTGCGCAATATTGCTTATTCGGGTAAGGACTACCTGATGAAGATACAGGAGCGCGAAACAGAATTGACGGGAATTGCTTCGTTGAAAATCGGCTATAACAATGTGTTTGGCTATTATCTGGAGGTGCGCAACACCTATAAAGACAAGGTGCCTGCCGCCTGGATTCGCAAGCAAACGCTGGCGCAAGCCGAACGTTACATCACCCAGGAACTGAAGGAATACGAAGAGAAGATACTCGGTGCGGAGGATAAAATCCTTTCACTCGAACAACAGCTCTTTGCCGAACTGGTCACAGCCTTGCAGGATATCATCCCACAACTGCAGACCAATGCACAGGTGGTGGCCTATCTCGACTGCCTGTTGTCGGCAGCCAAGGTGGCTGAGGAAAACCATTATGTGCGACCGGTCATCGACGAAACCGATGTGATCGACATCCGTCAGGGTCGTCACCCTGTGATAGAACAGCAACTCCCGATAGGCGAACATTTCGTGCCCAACGATATTCATTTGGACCGCGAACGTCAACAGATTATGATTATCACCGGTCCAAATATGGCAGGTAAGTCGGCTTTGCTCCGCCAGACCGCCCTTATCGTGCTCATGGCACAGATGGGAAGCTTTGTACCGGCAGACAGTGCACATATAGGATTGGTGGATAAGATATTCACCCGTGTCGGTGCCAGCGATAATCTGTCGCTCGGCGAATCTACCTTTATGGTGGAAATGACCGAGGCGTCTAATATATTGAATAATGTTACACCACGGTCACTGGTGCTCTTTGACGAGCTGGGACGTGGAACGAGTACTTACGACGGTATCTCAATAGCATGGGCTATTGTGGAATATCTGCATGAAAACCAGCGCGCACAGGCTCGCACGCTCTTTGCCACCCATTATCACGAGTTGAACGAGATGGAGAAAAACTTCAAACGCATCTGCAACTATAATGTGAGTGTGAAGGAGAAGGATGGCAAAGTGATATTCCTGCGCAAACTGATGAAGGGCGGTTCGGAACATTCATTCGGTATCCATGTGGCAGAAATAGCCGGTATGCCGAAGTCCATTGTGAAGCGTGCCAACGTGATTCTTCAACAACTGGAGGCAGACAATGCGCAAGTGGGCACGGCAGGTAAGCCTACTGCGGCTATTGCCGATAGCAGGGAAGGCATGCAGTTGTCGTTTTTCCAACTCGACGACCCTGTGCTTTGTCAGATTCGCGATGAGATATTAGGGTTGGACATCAACAACCTTACCCCCGTTGAGGCACTCAACAAACTGAACGAAATCCGTAGAATCGTTTCTGGGAAATAAACGATTCCGTATCTGAAAATCAGAAAAGTCTTTGTTTGAAAACATAGCCGTGGCGTTTCATCCTTACAGCATGGGCAGTGTAAGGATGAAGCGTGCACCGCCAACGTAGTCTTTGTCAACCACAATAGTACCACCAAGCAGTTCGCTGACTTTGCGGCAAATGGGGAGTCCGAGACCGAATCCCTGTTTGAACAGATCTACTTTGTAGAATCTTTCGAACACCTTTTCTTGATGAGCCAACGGTATGCCGATACCTGTATCGGTAACGGTAAACTGTAAGGTCTTCGACGCTTTGTCGGCATGGAAACCGAGTGTTACCGATCCACTCTTCGTAAATTTGATGGCATTGTCCATCAGTTGTGAGAGCACACGACACAGTGCAATCTTATTGGTCTTGATGGTGAAGTCGTCTGGCTCGGTGTTCTCGGCAATCAGTTGCAGTCGTCCCTTGTTCTTTTCTTCAGCATCTCCGATGATGGTTTTTAAGAAACTTCCAACGTTTACCATATCCTCACAAACAAACTTTTTATTGCTGCTGTATTGTGCAATATCGAGCAATTCGTTGAATATGGTGGTGATCATGTTGCTATTCTCATTGATGCTGTTCACCATCTCCGTATGTTCTTCGGGCGATATTTCGTATTCTGGATTGCCGATGAGTTGCACATATCCTGTAATGATATTGAGTGGTGTGCGTATCTCATGGCTGACATGTTCGATAAATGCTGTCTTCATACGGTCCGACTCCGTGGCTTGCTCCAGTGCCACACTGAGTTCACGGTTCTTTTGCTCGATGGTTTTCTGATAGCGGCGGCGCATCAGATGGTGGTAGATGATGGATATGAGTGCCAGAGTGAGCATGACGCAGATGGTAAAGAGCGATGCTATCAACATCTTGCGGTTCTTGTCTGCCATGTGTTTGGTACGATTATAGATCGACATCTGCGTATCTATTTCGCTCATACTGTCGAAGAGCATGTCGGTATCCAGCGAGTCGCGACGCATTTTAATCTTGCGAAATTCATCAAGGGCAAGGTCATAGCGATCCATCATCTTGTAGATTTGGATGCGCAATCCCGGTTTGTCGATTGCTTCAATCTCGTTGTTTTCGGCATTGATCAACTGCAATGCTGATTGATAGTCGCCTGAGAAAGCCAGATCCATGGCTTTCATGAGTGCCACACCGCCGTTGTCAAATTCGGGATGTTTTCTTTGAATACTGAAGAAATCCCGATAGATTTTATCAAAGCTCCATCTGTCTTTATGATAGAAGTATAGTTTTCCTTTTAGCATGAGATAGGCTTTGTGGTATTCTGGATTATGGCTGGCACGGGTGAGATCGCCCAGTTTCTCTATCCACTGGTCTGCTTCTTTAGGCGAACCAACGAGTTTTAGTTCTGCCATCTGCGAATAGATGTCCATGCGCGACGGTGAATCCGTTGGTGCGCATTTCTCATTGGCTTTCTTATAGTAGTATTCTGCCAGTCGGTAGTTGCCTCTCAGGTGGTAAATGCTGCCGAGCGTGTAGTCGATGAGTTGTACATAGGAGTCTTTGTTTTTCTCCTGTTCGATGTCTTTCAGAATGGTGTTCACCTTCTGCAAGGCTCTGTAGGTCTTGCCCAGATTGGCATCGAAAATCACTTCCTGACTGCGAATGGTATAATATAGCTCCTTATCATTGTGGTCCAGCAGATAGTCTTTCATCTGCTTTGCCGCATTGTAATACGCCTTCTCGTCTTTGCCTTTTTGGTAGAGGTCAAAGTAGTGGAGTGTCATTTTTACATAGGCAGTATCTTGCGAATGGCGTGACGCTTGTGTAGTGATACTTCCACACAGTGACAGGATGATGAGAAGGAGCAGGTTTCGCATAGTGGCTATTCCTTTTTAGGTTTTCTGAACATGCAGCAGATGCCGATGATAATGAAGGGGATGGACAGGATTTGTCCCATGTCGAGCGGTAGCGAAGCTTCGAAAGCCTCTTGCACTTCTTTCGTGTATTCTATGAAGAAACGGAAAGTGAATATGTATGTCAGACAGAATCCAAAGAACCAACCGGTTCCGATGCGGTTTGTCATGCGCTTATGGAGTGCCCACATGATGGCAAAGAGAATGGCGTAGGCAATCGCTTCATAGAGTTGTCCAGGGTGGCGTGGTGCTGAATCGACACGCTCAAAGATGAATGCCCAGGGCACATCGGTAACCTTTCCGATGATTTCGGAGTTCATCAAGTTGCCGAGTCGGATAAAGCAGGCGGTCACACCCGTAGCTATTGCGATATTGTCGAGTACGGTCCAGATGCTGAGTTTGGTGCGCTTCACATAGAGCCAGAGGGCTATCATCAGTCCGAGGGTACCTCCGTGGGAGGCGAGACCTTCGTAGCCCGTGAACTTCCATCCACCATCTGCCATGAAATGGATGGGCAGCAACATCTCTACGAATCCCTTTCCGCTGGTGAGGAAATAGTCGGGTTGATAGAAGATGCAGTGACCGAGACGTGCTCCGACAAGTATTCCCACGAAGCAGTAAAAGAATAGCGGATCAAAATACTCGTCTTTGATGTGCTGTTCGCGATAGAGGCGGCGCACGGTGAAATAGGCCAGCGCCAGTCCGAGAAGCCAGCATAGGGAATACCAGCGGAATGGTCCGAATGAGATGCTGGGGTTCCAGACAATGAAGTTGATAAGGTTAAGCATGTCTCGTAGATGAATTTAAGTGATCAATGAGTGAGTGTCCGTTGCGCCACCTTTCATGGAAAGGGGCGCCATGGCTTATACGTTGAAGCGGAAGTGCATGATGTCACCATCCTGCACGATGTATTCCTTGCCTTCAATGCCCATTTTTCCGGCTTCGCGTACAGCGGCTTCCGATCCATACTGGATATAGTCGTCGTATTTGATGACCTCTGCACGGATGAATCCTTTCTCAAAGTCAGTATGGATAACTCCGGCACATTGTGGTGCTTTCCATCCTTTGTGGTAGGTCCATGCCTTGACTTCCATTTCTCCGGCGGTGATGAATGTTTCGAGGTTCAACAGGGAGTAGGCTTTCTTGATGAGTCGGTTCACACCGCTCTCTTCCAGTCCGAGTTCTTCCAAGAACATCTGTTTGTCCTCGTATGATTCCAGTTCGGCAATGTCTTCCTCGGTCTTGGCGGCTATCACCATGGCTTCGGCACCTTCCTCCTGTGCCAGTGCTTCAACACGTCGGGTGTAGTCGTTGCCCTCTTTGGCATCCGATTCGCTGACGTTGCACACATAGAGCACGGGCTTTGCAGTCAGCAGGAAGAGGTTGCGCGCGCAGTCTTGTTCGTCTTTGCTCTCAAACTCTACGATGCGTGCGTTCTTTCCTTGGTCGAGCACTTCCTTATAGGCTTTGAGCACAGCCACCTCTATTTTTGCATCTTTATTGCCTGCAGCGGCAGCCTTTTCGGTTTTTGCCAAACGGCTCTCGATGGTCTCCAGGTCTTTCAACTGCAGTTCGGTGTCGATGATTTCTTTGTCGCGGATGGGGTCGATGGTGCCATCTACGTGGGTGATGTTATCATCTTCAAAGCAGCGGAGCACGTGGATGATGGCATCAGTCTCGCGGATGTTGCCCAGAAATTTATTACCGAGTCCTTCTCCCTTGGATGCTCCTTTTACCAGTCCTGCAATATCCACTATTTCACAAGTAGCGGGTACGATGCGTCCTGGGTGTACTATCTCAGCAAGTTTGGTGAGTCGCTCGTCGGGTACTGTGATTACTCCGACGTTGGGTTCTATCGTGCAGAATGGAAAATTGGCAGCCTGAGCTTTTGCACTTGACAGGCAGTTGAAAAGCGTGGACTTACCCACATTTGGAAGTCCCACTATACCACATTTTAAAGACATAGTTCTTCGTTTATTTCTATTTTAGTGCAAATTTATCAATAAATCGGCTAATTGCCAAACAAAAAACGGAATAATTATCAATTTTGCACAAATAGTATAACAGATGGCGCAATTATGGTGGTCATATGTCGGTGTGAATTCAAGTTAACAGGGGAATTATTGGAAAATGCTGGTTAAAAAATGTCAAGATAAAGCGTTTTGGTAATACTTTTTCTGCATGAAGAGGTTGTGCTGTCAAGCAAGGAATAGGGCATGACGTGTTTTTGTCCTATACATTGCTGCTGTGTGGTGGCATCATTACCTGCCCATGTCACTTATGTTTGATGGCAATTCAAATTGATTTGCTGACCAATTCAAATTGATTTGCTGACCAATTCAAATTGATTTGCTGAGCAATTCAAATTGATTTGCTGAGGAATGTGCCTTTTGTAGTGTTGCAAAGCGGTGGTGATTAGTAGATTATGTGGCTTTTGAAAGATGACTTGGAAACGGTTGTTTTATGCCTTGTTGTGTTATGTGGAGGCAGAAGATTGTGGAGAGACGATGAAAACCGATGCACCATAGGAGAGCACGGGAAATGCCGTGCTTACGGTAGTTGGTGGGAGGATGCAGTCCAACAACAAGGGCTGCAACAGGCACGAATGCTGTTGCAGCCCCATATCGTTGATGGTTATAGGGTGTCAGTGCGTTTTATTTCACTTCCCAGATGTCGTTGGTTTCGAGCAGTTCGGCAAAGTTGTGATACTTCTTCTGCTTCGATACCTCATCGAGCTGTACGTGTACCGACTCGTCGTAAGTAGGTGCGTCAACGTCGCGGATAACACCGAGGGCGATGGGGAAGCCGTTTTCGTTGGACATCATAGCCAACTTCAACTGCAGGGTGTTGTCCTCACAATGGGCATCGTGTACCAATACATCATCGAGAGTATAGCCGTTTTCGCCGATTTTCACGACCTTCAGGCCGAAACCTTCCTGCACCAGACCAAATTCGTTGTTCTCACCGAACACGAGTTTCTCGCCGTGGCGCACATAAATAGCGTTCTTCTTGCGGCCTTCCTTGGTATATACCGACTCGTGGCAACCGTCGTTGAAGATAACGCAGTTTTGCAGAATCTCGCAAACGGCAGCACCCTTGTGCTGGTAAGCAGCCTTCAGGATGTCCTGAGTCTCGGCAGCATCAGTGGCAACGCTACGGGCAAAGAAGTGACCGCGAGCACCGAAACAGAGTTCAGCGGGGCGGAATGGATCCTCTACCGTGCCATAGGGGCTCGACTTAGAAACGAAGCCACGGGGTGAGGTGGGCGAGTACTGACCTTTTGTCAAACCGTAGATGCGGTTGTTGAGCAGAATCATGTTGAGGTCGATGTTACGACGCATGGCATGAATGAAGTGGTTACCGCCGATGGCAAGACCGTCACCGTCGCCACTGACCTGCCAGATGCAGAGGTCTGGGTTAGCCACTTTCGCACCAGTAGCAATAGCTGCAGCACGACCGTGGATGGTCTGCATGGCATAGGTGTTTACGTAATAGGGCAGACGGCTGGAGCAACCGATACCCGATATGACTGCCATGTTGTGGGGTGCAACACCCACTTCTGCCATGGCTTTATGGAGCGACGCCAGGAAGAAATGGTCGCCGCAACCCGGACACCAACGTGGCTGTCCCTTCTTATAGTCTTGGAATGTATATTCACTCATAACGCTTTACTTCTTTAAAATGTCCTCAAATGCCTTTACCAACTCTGCCACTACAAATGGCTGTCCCTTTACCTGATTGAACTGGTAGGGCACTAAGCCATCTACATTGGCACGCAGCCAAGTAGCCAACTGGCCGAGGTTCTGCTCGGCAATGACCACTTTCTTATATTTCGAGAGTACCTCTGCCGTGTTCTTAGGCAGTGGGTTGACATATTTGAACTGGGCTTGTGCCACTTTGTAGCCTTTGGCTTGCAGTTCCTGCATCGCACTTACAAGGTGACCGTAAGTAGATCCGAAACCTACGATGAGCAGATCGGCATCGTCTTTGTCGCCCAGTACCTGCAAGTCGGGAACGGGGATTTTAGCCACCTTCTCGGCACGCAGACGACACATGTGGTCATGGTTTTCAGGATCTGTAGAGATGGCACCGGTATTACCGTCCTTCTCCAGTCCGCCAAGGATATGGGTGTAGCCCTCCTGTCCGGGGATTGCCCAGTAGCGAACCTTTGTTTCTTCGTCGCGGAAGTATGGGGTATAGTGGCCCTTCATCTCAGGAGTTACGTAGTGAGGCTTAATGGCTTGGAGCCCCTCCATGGTTGGCAACTTCCAAGCAGCAGATCCGTTGGCGATGAAAGCATCGGTGAGCAGGATGACGGGAGTCAGATGTTCGAGCGCTATCTTTGCTGCCTCGTAGGCGGCGTCAAAGCAGTCTGTGGGGCTCAGTGCGGCAATAACGGGCATTGGACTCTCACCGTTTCTGCCGAAGAGAGCTTGCAGCAAGTCGGTTTGCTCACTCTTGGTGGGCAGACCTGTAGAAGGACCGCCACGCTGTACATCGATGATAACCAGTGGCAACTCGTCGATCACTGCCAAGTTCATCGCTTCGCTCTTCAGACATACACCAGGTCCGGAGGTGCTGGTAGCAGCCAATGCTCCGGCAAACGAAGCACCGATGGCTGAAGCGCATCCGCTGATTTCGTCTTCACACTGTACGGTGATGACACCGCATGACTTGTGTTTCGACAGTTCGTGAAGAATATCTGTGGCTGGAGTGATGGGGTAGCTGCCTAAGAAGAGATGCAGACCTGCCTTTTCGGCAGCTGCAATAAGACCGTAGGCAGTAGCCTTGTTACCCGTGATATCCATATAGCGTCCGGGCACCTTGGTCTTCGATTCGATGCGATAGGTAGCCGGTACGGATGAATGGGTATTGTGACCGTAGTCGTAACCAGCCTGCACCACCTTGATGTTGTTCTCGGCAATGGCAGGTTTCTTGGCGAATTTCTCACGCAAGAAATTGGCAACGAGGTTCAAGTCGCGGTTGAAGAGCCAGCAAACCAAACCCAGCGCAAACATGTTGCGACACTTCAGAATGGCTTTGTTGTCCATGCCACTTTCTGCCAGACACGCTTTCACCATAGTGGTGAGCGGGCACTGGATGACACGATCGGGATCTACATGGAGTTCGCCGAGATAGTCGGGAGTGGCAAACTGTGCTTTCTCCAAGTCCTTTGGACCGAATGAATCGGTGTCGATGATGATGGTGGCTTGGGGCTTGGCATACTTCAGCTGTGTCTTCAGTGCTGCAGCGTTCATGGCTACAAGCACGTCACACTGATCACCAGGGGTATAGACCTTGCCAGCACCGATGTGAACCTGGAATCCGCTGACACCGGTCAGCGAGCCTTGTGGGGCACGGATATCTGCCGGATAATCTGGGAAAGTGGAAATACCATTACCTACGGTGGCGCTCACCGTAGAAAAGATGTTTCCGGCCAACTGCATACCGTCACCGGAATCACCCGAGAAGCGTACGACTACCTGGTCGAGCTCCTTGATTTCTAATTCTTCAGCCATAAAAATAAAAATCTAAATTGCTAAATGTGTTTGCAAAGGTACGATTAAAAGCGGAATAACAAAAAGAAAAGCATATATATTTTGTTTTTTGCGCGTTTTGCAGTAATTTTGTGAATGAATATGAAGAAAAATAGCAAAGACTACGTACGTCCATACTTGCGTTTCCTGAGGTTGCAACGCGGACTTTCCGACAATACGCTCGATGCCTATGAGCGCGATTTGCAGAAGTTGTTGGGCTATCTGCGCGATGAAAACAAAGATGTGTTTGACGTGCAGTTGCCCGACCTGCAACATTTCGCTGCGACACTCCACGATATCGGCATCGGGCCACGCTCCCAGTGTCGCATACTCTGTGGGGTGCGATCCTTCTTTCGGTTCATGCAGACCGACGGTTGGCGTGACGACGATCCGTCGGAACTGTTGGAGAGTCCGGTGCTCGGCACTCATCTGCCAGAGGTACTCTCCACCCGTGAGGTGGATATGCTCAAGGCAAGCATAGACCTCACCAAATGGGAAGGGCAGCGCAATAGGGCGATTATCGAAACGCTCTTTTCCTGCGGACTGCGTGTCAGCGAACTCGTCACACTCAAGCTCAGCAACCTCTTCATACAAGAGCGCTACATCAGAGTGGTGGGCAAAGGATCTAAAGAGCGTCTCGTACCCATCTCGCAGAAAGCCCTCGACGAAATTGAATTTTGGTTTGCCGACCGTCGGCAGATGAATATCAAGCCCGGCGAGGAAGATTATGTGTTCCTCAACCGACGTGGGGCGCATCTCACCCGAACCATGATACTCATCATGATCAAGCGCCAGGCTGTGGCTGCCGGTATTCAGAAAACCATCTCTCCCCATACCCTTCGACATTCGTTTGCTACGGCATTGCTGGAAGGAGGTGCCGATTTGCGTGCCATACAAATGATGATGGGCCACGAATCCATAGCCACCACCGAGATTTATACCCATGTGGATATGAGTACGCTACGCCAGCAGATATTGGAACATCATCCGCGTAACGTCAAAAACGAGGTTAAATAGGTATAAATGCTTGCAGAACACCGCCGTTTTATTTTGTCATATCCCGAAATCTGCGTAACTTTGCAGCCGAAAACAAAAATATAAGAAGATAAACATGTCATACCTTTTCTCATCAGAATCAGTATCTGAAGGCCATCCCGATAAGGTGGCTGACCAAATCAGTGACGCCATACTCGACCAGTTTCTGGCTTACGACGAGCATGCTCGTGTGGCTTGCGAAACCTTTGTAACTACCGGACAGGTGGTTATCATGGGTGAGGTTAGAAGCAGTGAATATATTGACTTGCAGACCATTGCCCGCAATACCATCAAGAAAATCGGCTATACCAAGGCCGAATATCAGTTTGACGGAGACTCCTGCGGCGTGCTTACCGCCATCCACGAACAGAGCGACGACATCAACCGTGGTGTTGACCGTGAGGATGACGAAGACCAAGGCGCCGGCGACCAAGGCATGATGTTTGGCTATGCAACTAACGAAACAGAGAACTACATGCCTGTTTCGCTCGACCTCTCACATCTTATCGTAAGCACTTTGGCTGATATTCGTCGCGAAGGAAAGGAGATGACTTATCTCCGCCCCGACTCTAAGAGTCAGGTGACCGTACAGTATAGCGACGACGGAACACCCGAACGCATCGATACCATCGTCGTTTCAACCCAGCACGATGAGTTTGACGATGACGACGAGCGCATGCTTGCCACAATCAAGGCTGATGTGCTCAACATCCTCATACCACGCGTTAAAGCACAGATCAAGAGCGAGAAGGTGCTCAAGCTCTTCGACGATCAGATCAAGTACTACGTCAACCCAACGGGTAAGTTTGTTATCGGTGGTCCTCATGGAGATACCGGACTTACCGGTCGTAAGATCATTGTAGATACTTACGGAGGTAAGGGTGCACACGGTGGCGGTGCTTTCTCTGGTAAAGACTCTTCTAAGGTCGATCGTTCTGCTGCCTATGCCGCACGCCATATCGCTAAGAACATGGTGGCTGCCGGAGTAGCCGACGAGATGTTGGTACAGGTGAGCTATGCCATCGGTGTGGCACGTCCGATGAATATCTACGTCAATACTTACGGTCGTTCACGTGTGAATATGACCGACAGCGAGATAGCACAGCGCATCGAGAAACTGTTTGACCTGCGTCCAAAAGCCATCGAGCGCCAGTTGAAGTTGCGCCAGCCCATGTATCTGGAGACCGCAGCCTATGGTCACATGGGACGTCATCCCGAAGTGGTGAAGAAAACCTTTACCAGTCGTTATCATGAGACAAAAACCATCGACGTAGAGCTCTTCACTTGGGAAAAGCTCGATCGGGTAGAGGATATCAAACGCGAATTCGCACTTTAATTCTATTCCGTGCAACAGGCAGACAGCATTGCGCATAGTCAACATACGGCACATGCCGACACTGCGTTGGCAACTGGTGCTGCACCCGTGCGCCAACTGACACCGGCTCAGGTGCTCAGATGGTTGCCTCGCAATGCTACGCCTGCTCAGCAGGACTCTGCCATTCAAGCCCATTTCAAGCCGGCACCCATCCGATGGAGTACGCGCCCCGACACCCTGCATCTGCCGGGACATGATGCGGGTCACGATCTGTTGAAGGCAGAACTCCCGCAGTATTATCGCGAAGGATTCTTCTCCCACAATGCCATGTTCCACCCCGAACTCTCCGGTGGACGTATCGGTATTGCCGGTTCACCCGTGCCCTACAGCATCCATAACGATGACCTCATCACCTCTATGCTGGTGGTATGTTTCCTGGCTGCCGTTGTGGCATTCTCCCATGCCCGTCGTTTCGTGGCTCGCCAATTCAAAGCGTTCTTCTATCGACCTGCAGAAGGAATCACCGAGGTGAAGGAGACAAGTAGTGAGATGCGCTTCCAGTTTTTCTTAGGATTAGTCACCAGCCTGTTAGTGGCACTGGTGTGCTATTTCTATACGCTAAACTTTATCGGCACCACCTTCACACTTCAGTCCAACTACCAACTCATAGCCATCTTCTTTGGATTGACAGTGGCATATTTCACAGGTAAGCTCCTCCTTAGTACGTGGGTCAATCTGGTGTTCTTTGGAAAGAAAAAAAATGAACAATGGATAAAGTCCTCCTTGTTTCTTTTATCGGTAGAAGGAGTGCTTTTGTTCCCTGTCGTGTTGCTGCATGCCTATTTCGGTCTAAGTCCGGAAACCAGCATTACGTGCGTTGCTGTCGTGGCCATTTTGGTTAAAATCATGTCGCTCAGTAAGTGTCTGACCATCTTTTTCAATAGAAAACTCGTTAATTTGCAATTTTTTTTGTACTTTTGCACCCTTGAAATAGTACCGTTGCTTGTTTTTTGGAGTATAGCGGTATTCATAGGAAATTATCTGCAAATAAATTTTTAGGACACCGATGATCAAGAAGATTCTCATTTCGCAACCGAAACCAATAAGTGAAAAATCGCCATATTTTGATATTGCGGAAAAATATAACGTAGAGTTTGTATTCCGTCCTTTCATCAAGGTTGAAGGACTGGAACCTAAAGAGTTTCGTGCGCAGAAAATAAACATTCTCGATTTTACGGCAATTGTTTTCACTTCACGTCACGCCATCGACAATTTCTTCACGCTGGCAAAGCAGATGCGTATCACCATTCCTGAAGATATGAAATATTTCTGTGTGACAGAGACAATATCGCTGTATATACAGAAATACGTGCAGTATCGCAAGCGCAAAGTGTTCTTCGGAAATACTGGAAAGATTGACGATTTGCTGCCTACAATGGTTAAGCACAAGACAGAGAAATATCTTGTACCAATGAGTGATGTAAACAGTGGATCGGTAGCTAAGTTGCTGGAGTCGAAAAAACTGCAGCATCGCGAGTGCGTGATGTATCGCACCGTGAGCAACGACTTTACCGAACAGGAAGCAAAAGACTTCGATTACGATATGTTGGTGTTCTTCAGTCCTTCGGGAATTGAGTCACTCACCAAGAATTTTCCCAGCTTCGATCAGGGAAAAGTGGCTATCGCAACCTTCGGTCCTGCTACAGCCAAGGCTGCTCAGGATGCTGGATTGCGCATCGACTTGGAAGCTCCTTCAAAGCAATATCCCTCAATGACTGGTGCACTTCAACACTATCTGGAAGAGCACAAAGGCTAACTGCGCAACATTGCGCTATCCCAATGGCGAGGTCTTATCCGTTAGTGGATGACCGAGCCTCTATATATAAATAAGGTATAGACAGATATCACCATGGCTACCCATACGCTCAACAAGCAAGAGCGGTTGTGTGGATTGCGACTCACAGAACAACTCTTCGACAGGGCAGGCAGCCGCTCTGTGGCTTCATTCCCTATCAGGGCAGTCTGGAGAGAGACTGAACGCCACGAGGGCGAACCGCCTGTCAAGGTACTGATGAGCGTATCTAAACGCCATTTCAAACGGGCCGTCAAGCGTAATCGCGTCAAACGACAGTTGCGCGAAGCATACCGACTCAATAAGCAAATTATTGTTGAGGCTGTAGAACAGCAGTCGGGGCGTGCACTGATGGTGGGATTTGTATGGCTTGCCGACGAACTCTTCCCTTCTGAGGTGGTGGCAGAGAAGATAAACAAACTGTTGAACCGCATAGCAGAGAAATTATGATGATGCAGTGGGTACGTCGTCTGATAAAGATTATATCGCGCATATTGGTGTGGTTGTTGCTGCTACCCATCCGTTTCTATCAGGTGGCTATCACACCATATACACCGCCGTCATGCCGATTCACACCCACTTGCAGCGAATATGCACGTCAGGCACTCATCAAGCATGGCCCTGTCAAAGGACTTGCACTTGCCATTTGGCGCATCCTCAGATGCAATCCATGGGGCGGTTCGGGTTATGACCCCGTGCCGTGAACCATGCCCACAACTTGAAACAACATACAGGAAATCTAAAAACAATATAGTATATGAAGAACTTTGTAGAAGAACTTCGCTGGCGCGGAATGCTGGCACAGATGATGCCTGGCACAGAAGAACTGCTCCAGAAAGAAATGGTTTCGGCATACTTGGGTACTGACCCTACTGCCGATTCGTTACACATCGGTCACCTCTGTGGTATCATGATGTTGCGCCATTTGCAGCGTTGCGGCCACAAACCATTCATCCTGGTGGGTGGAGCTACCGGTATGATTGGCGACCCTTCAGGTAAGAGTCAGGAGCGCAATCTGCTGAACAATGAGACACTCTATCACAATCAGGAGTGCATCAAAGCACAGGTGGCTAAGTTTCTCGACTTCGATTCTAAAGAAGCAAATGCCGCCGAGATGGTCAACAACTACGATTGGATGAAGGACTTCACCTTCCTCGATTTCGCAAGAGAGGTGGGAAAGCACATTACCGTTAACTATATGATGGCTAAGGAAAGTGTGCAGCAACGTCTCAATGGAACTGCACGCGACGGACTGTCATTCACCGAATTCACCTATCAGTTGCTTCAGGGCTACGACTTCCTCTACCTCTATCAGCACAAAGGTGTGAAACTTCAGTTGGGTGGTAACGACCAATGGGGCAACATGACCACAGGTACCGAGCTCATCCGCCGTACCCTTGGCAACGATGTGGAGACCTTTGCACTCACTTGCCCACTCATCACCAAGAGCGACGGTAAGAAGTTTGGTAAGACCGAGAGTGGTAACATCTGGCTCGATCCTAAGCGCACCACACCTTATAAGTTCTATCAGTTCTGGCTCAATGTGAGCGATGATGATGCGGAACGCTATATCAAAATCTTCACTTCACTGGAGAAGGAGGTGATCGATGCACTGGTCGAAGAACACAAACAGGACCCCGGTCGCCGTATTCTTCAGAAGCGTTTGGCAGAGGAAGTTACTGTCATGGTTCACTCGCAGGAGGCGCTTGACACCGCTATCGAGGCTTCGTCTATCCTTTTCGGTAAATCTACCAAGGAGAGCCTGGAGCGTCTCGACGAACAAACCTTCCTCGATGTATTCGACGGAGTTCCTCAGTTTGAGATTGGCAAAGACCAGTTGGGGCAGCCTGCCATCGAACTCTTTACCGCTGCAGCACCTGTATTCCCTTCAAAGGGCGAGATGCGCAAAATGGTTCAGGGAGGCGGTGTAAGTCTCAACAAGGAGAAGCTGACCGACCAGAATCGTCCTATTACAGCCGAAGATCTCATCGATGGAAAGTATCTTTTGGCACAGAAAGGTAAGAAGAACTACTATCTGTTGGTAGTAAAATAATATTTTTTGAAGGAAAAATTTGGTGGAACGCCAAATTTTGCGTACCTTTGCAGCCGCTAACGGGTATGTATGTCCTATGGTGTAATGGTAGCACAACAGGTTTTGGTTCTGTTTGTGGTGGTTCGAATCCGCCTAGGACAACATTCCAAGCCATAGCAAAAGGGCTGGACTCTCACAAATGAGTCCAGCCCTTTGCTATTGATTATTTCTGTTTCTAACTCGCAGAAAAAAGGTTATGTGCTTTTATGATAGGATAATCGAATGAGTTGTAAATGTTTGTGTTGTTTTTGTTCTGTTGTGGCTGTAAATCAAATTTTGTTGCTGCGGTTTTGTATCATCTTCTTGTTGGTTGGCTGTGGTTTGGTGCTGTATGTGTTTGATATATAATTGGTTATATTGCTTTGTGGCGCATATCAGAAGGTTTGGATTGGATGTTGTGGCATGGAGAAAATGGTCCGGTTGTGTTCCAGTTCAGGGGTGACAACATGTGATGGGGTTTGAAAGGTTTTGTCGGATATTAAAAGGTACGCGCGCGAGTAGTTTCAGACTTTGTATTGGTAAAAAGAGGTCATTACAGCCATTTGCTTTGTCTTTGTTTGCGGTGTACCATCCAGTGGGTTGATTTGCAGCACGCGCCTTGTAAATGGCTGAAAACAGGCATAATGGTTGGAGGTTGTAGTTGGCAGATTGCTTTGTTTGCCTCTCGTCGCCGTTTCGATTGGCTCTCGTCGTCTTCTCGTCGTCATTTCGTTGTTTTTTCGCTGTTTTCTCGTTCGTTATTCGTTATGTCCTCGATCGGCTAACGAATAACGAACGAAAGCACAACGAGAGACGAACGAGGGACGAACGAGAAGTGATCGAGAAGCGAACGAAAAATGGCTGGGTGTTGGATGAAATTTGCGGTCAAATGTATGTATATCTTACCTTATATACCGTTTGTAGTGTTGAGATATATGAATGTCGTGATTTTTATGTCGCACACGAAATTTTTTTTATCCACGGAACTATAAGCAAGGGAACTCCAAGCAAATATCTACAAGTAAAATTATACATCCATTATACGAACCATATATTATACGTTCATTACACGAACATTAGCACGCCAACCTCCCTGATAAACTGCAATTTACACTTCTGTCACTCCATATTCTGGATGAACCTTTTCTAATTCGTCGCCGAGGCGGCGACGCTCCTCGTAGCTCATTACACGACAACAAAGTTTTTCGTTTATCTGCCACCCTATCTGCCACCCTATAACCCACAGACATTCATCGTGTTACAGCGATATTTGCCTTAAGGTGGCAGATGGCAGATGAAAAATAACATAAAATTACAGACCTAACTCTTTTCTGTTTGCACAATTATTTGTAACTTTGCCACAAGTTTTAATAATAACTTATTTAACAACAAAATATAAAATAAACAACACACTTCAAAATATAAAATAAATAACACACTTCAGACATAAAATAACAAAATACAAATAACCACCCCAAACACAACAACAGATAAAACAAAACAACTAAGGATTGAAGTATACCCCAACAAACACAAAAATAGAGGCATAGACACTCATATCCTGAATATGTATATTTATGAAAAAGTTGGCATTATTCATTGTTGTCATATTGTCAATGACAAGCTCGCAACTGTCCGCTCAGAATTTAGCCGTAAAGACAAACTTCCTTTACTGGGCTACTACCACACCTAATATCGGAGCCGAGGTTTCGATAGACAAGAATCATACAGCACAAATGTTTTTCGGACTAAACCCTTGGAAACAGTCGGGAGGCGACCATTCTACATTGCGTCATTGGTCGTTTACGCCCGAGTATAGATACTGGTTCTGCCAGAGTTTCAACGGTTGGTTTGTTGGAGCTCATCTCATGGGAGGTGAGTTTAACGTTAGTGGGGTAGACTTTCCCTTTGGATTGCTGTCCACACAGAAGAATCACCGCTATGAGGGATGGTTCATTGGCGGAGGCGTAAGCGGCGGATACCAATGGCCATTGTCAAGACATTGGAATCTTGAGACATCACTTGGTATAGGCTACGACTTTATAAAGTACGACAAATATAAATGTGGCACATGTGGCAGAAAACTTAAGAGCAGCCACACCAACTACTTTGGACCTACCAAGGCAGCACTATCGCTGATATATGTATTATAGAACAAAGCTGAAAAACGATATGAAACAGAACTTTCTTTACATATTGACATTTCTAACACTTGCCGTCAGTCCATGCCGAGGGCAAGAGTGCAAGGGTGTATCCATAGCCAACAGCAGCATAAAGGTGGAGAATGTAAGGGTGAGCCATATCGACAAGCAGCTTACGTTGTCGATGACCCTCAACCTCGACCAGCTGCAGATGCACACCAACAACCAGTTTGTTCTTTCTCCATCCATAACAACTGCCGATGGCGATGTGGCTATGCCTAAGATTGTGGTTAACGGCAACCGACAGCACATTATGCAGCAGCGCAACCGCCACAACAATTATGGTGCTGATGCCTACATCGTGAAACGCACCAACGGCAAACCGCAGCAGATAGCCTATCTGCGCTCTGTTGCCTACGACAAGAAGTTTGTTGACTATAAGGTGCGTATTAACGAGGACCTTTGCGGATGTGGCGACAACCTTGCCAACAAACAATACGAACTGATGGAATATCGCCGACCAACTGCCAAGTTTGTAAGACCAGAGGTGGTGGCAGAGAAGATACGCGAGCTGGACAAGCGTGCCTACATCGACTTCCCAGTAAACCGCACCGAGCTTAACCCTCTGTACCGTCGCAATCCAGAACAGCTCGACAGTATAATACGAACAATCAACACGCTAAAGGAAGACAACAACCTAACGGTGTTGGCAGTGAATATCCACGGATTTGCATCGCCAGAGGGACGCTTCGACAACAACGACCGCCTTGCCAAGGAGCGTGCGCACACCCTTACACAGTATGTGCAGCGTATGGTGCAGCTCGACGAAGGCATCTTCACGGTGTCGCACACGGCAGAAGACTGGGACGGTCTGCGCAAGTTTGTAGCCGAGAGCAACATCGAGCACAAGCAGCAGATACTTGACCTTGCCAACGACACATCGCTAAAGGAAGACGAACGCGAGGCTAAGATTAAGGCTGCATTTGCAGACGAGTACAAATTCCTTCTGGCTGTATGCTATCCAGCCCTGCGCCACTCCGACTACCATATTAAATATAAGGTGCGCCCATTCAATGTTGAGGAGGCCAAGGCTTTGGTAAAGACCCGACCACAATTGCTATCGCAAAACGAGATGTATATGGTGGCACAAACCTACGAGCCTGGCTCAAAGGAGTTTGGCGAGATAATGGAGATAGCGGTACGTATGTATCCTGACGATCCAACAGCCAACCTTAATGCAGCTTGCACACGTCTTAACGCAGGTGATGCCGAGGGTGCAAAGCCTTATCTTGACAAGGCTGGAGACAGCGAGGAGGCTAAGGCTGCACGAAAAGTATACGAAGAGATTAAATAACATAATTAACATTGATAATTAAACTCAAAGTATTATGAAGATATTTAAATTTTTCCCTTTGGCATGCGCTGCATTGATGATGAGTGCATGTAGTTCGGACAACGACATCGAAGGTGGAGCAACAAAACCTGGTAGTGATCCGCAGTATCTCGCTGTGAACATTGTGAATGTGGGAACAACTCCTACCCGTGCCGGAGAGTATGAGAATGGAACTGAGGAGGAAAGCAAAATCAAAAAGGTGCGTTTCTACTTCTTCAATGGTGATGGTTCGCCTTATCTTATCAAGAATCCTAATGTTACAGGAGTAACAGGTGGTGGAAGCGTAAACTATCTTGAGGCTACCCCTGGAGACGATACCACTACTCCTGGCTCATCAGCAAATGTAGAGAAGATTACGCAAACCGTACTCGTAATCAATGGTGAACAGAATGCTGCTCCTGCTGCTATTATGGCTGTTGTTAATCCAGAGACTGTTGAGCCTGCAACTCTCAAGAATGGCGCAACTATGAGATTGAGCGAACTTCGTAAAGCTGCAGTAGGTCAAAATTTCTACAAAAAGGATGCGTCAACAGGTGCTCTATCTGACTTTGTAATGAGCAACTCAGTATATGTAAATACAGGTGAAGATGTTTGTGCTTCGCTTGTTGCAGGTCATATAGCAACTTCGCAAGAAACTGCCATGACAAAGCCAGTAGACCTATATGTAGAGCGTGTTGTGGCTAAGGTTACTGCCAATGTTGATCTTAATGTCTTTGAGAAAGGTAATGGTACAAACTGGGATGCTACCCAATATGGTACAAAAACAGCTGTAGGCAAAATCGGAGCTTACGACGTTTATGCAGTTATCGATGGTTGGGGATTGGCTGACGAGAACGGTAAGGCTGAGATAGAAAAGCAGGTAAGCAAATCATGGACTGACGGAAATTTAGGCTTTAGCCCTTGGACAACATCCGACTATCACCGTTGTTTCTGGGAACAATCT
The DNA here is from genome assembly GCF_002251205.1 of Prevotella sp. P3-92. Classification (NCBI taxonomy): domain Bacteria; kingdom Pseudomonadati; phylum Bacteroidota; class Bacteroidia; order Bacteroidales; family Prevotellaceae; genus Prevotella; species Prevotella sp. P3-92. The sequence goes on from NZ_NPJE01000070.1 coordinate 96,556, forward strand.
GTAGCATTAGATGCAGGCATTGGCGGCAATCAGCCTGTTAATCATTTGTATAACGATTTTAAGGCCAAGATGAATGACGTATTGTACACATTGCCTAACACTCCAGACGCCACAATCACTAATGTATATGATAACAATGTGACAAAATTCTTGGTCGCAGCTACTCTTAAATACAAAGATGAGTATAACAATTGGCATTTAGCAGAGATATGTAGATATAATGGTGTGGAGTTTCTTGGAATAGACAACTTGAAGACGCAGGTGGCAAATACATTCTCGAAGTATTATACAAGTACTGATAATGGTTCTACATATACTCAGCTTGCTAAAGACGACATCACCTTTGCTGAGCCTACTACTTCTATGAAGAATTATCAAGTTACTCCAACTTTGGCACCCGACCCAGCAGGTGTTACTAAGAAGTATTACACCAAGACAACAAGTGGTACCACTCCTACTTTCACAGAAGTAGATAAGGCTACAGTATTGGCAGCCATTGAAGCAGATAAGGCAGAAATCAGAACAAATGGTAAAGCATACTACTATGTTCCAGTAAGGCACCTTGGTACTGCAGGAACTCTTGGCGAATATGGTGTTGTGCGCAACCACTTCTACAAGATTACTTTGAATGGTATTAAAGGCTTTGGTACGCCAGTATATAATCCTGATAAGGTTATTGACCCAACTGTGCCTTCTTACGATAATACATTTTTGGCTGCCCGCGTTCAGGTACTGCAATGGCGCGTAGTAAACCAGAATGTAAGCCTTGGCAAATAGTAAATATTAACAACTCTTTTTTTTAGGCGGTATGGCTCTCACACATGGAGGGGGAGCCGTACCTCCTATATAATTCTCCCACAAAACAACGAATTATGATAAACTTGACGTATATATTGAACAAAATGAAAGTAGCATCTATGGCTATGCTATTGCCCATCATCGCATGCTCGTGCTCGATGATGCACGAAGACATGGGCGAATGTAAGCAAGAACTAAGGCTGAAGTTCAAATACGACAAGAATATGAAATTTGCCGATGCCTTCAGCTCACAGGTGAAGACTCTATCGCTGCATGCTTACAACAAGAACGGAGAAATGGTTTTCGACAAAACGGAAGCTGTAAGCGACATAGAGGCTGCAGGAGGATACATTACTCTCGACATAAAGCCATGCGTATACTCGCTACAAGTATGGGCAGAGGGCGAAAACGTGTATGACGGATCATACAAATATTCAACTAAAGGAAAGGCAGAAGATGGCATTGAAAACCTGGACTGCAAGATAAACAGAGACGGAAGAAAGGTGGACCACGACCTTAACGCTCTGTATCACGGTATGATGGGAAACGTAGACCTGAGAATGGACGACTACGGGGTGAAGACGTTCGCCATGCCGCTGACTAAGAATACCAACAACATAAAAGTGGTGATACAGAATGCCTCGGGCAAAAAGTTGAAAGCAAGCGACTTCAGCTTCGAGATTGACGACGACAACTCATGGCTTGATTGCTATAACGACAATATAAAAGAAGACTCGATAACTTATCGCCCATGGTCGCAATACGATGGCATTGTGGGCGCAGAAGAGAGCGAAACACAGGTGTCGGCAGTGGTGGCTGAGATGACTGTGAACAGACTGTTTGCAAACAAAAACCCACGACTAAAGGTTTATAACAACGAAAATGGAAAACTGGTGTTCAACATTCCGCTCGTAGACTATGCGCTGCTCGTTAAGGGCAACTACAACAAGGATATGACCGACCAAGACTATTTGGACCGCCAAGACGAATATAGCTTCGTATTCTTTGTAGACGACGGCATGAACTGGCTTAGCGCCTCGATATTCGTTAACTCATGGAGAGTGGTGTTGCAGAATGTAGGAATGTAAGAAACACGATACTTATTATCATAGAAAAAGATATCGACACTTGATGTTTTATCATATTAAAAATATTATAATTAGAACAGTTATTGTGCCATTGCTGTGTGTGGCAATGACGGCATGTTCGGACGACGATGGCGTAGGCGCTATCGCCAAGAACGATGTGCGCGTCGCCTTCACAATGATGGTTGCCGACGCTGCATCTACACGTGCCGCAAACGAGGGGTGGGACAACTACGACCCTAAGCAACCAGGCATAGAAGATGAGAATATGATTAACACCGACGACTTACGTATAGCCATTTGCGACGGTATGGGCAACATCATTGGAGATGTGGAGACTATAACGGTGACGCCAATGAGCGACCCTTCGGGCACTAAATATGCAATAACAGGAGTATGGAAGAATGCTAAAGACGATATTGCAAGGGCTAAGAAGATAATGATTGTAGCTAACTGCAATGCTGCGAAACTAAGCACAATCGCCCTACCCGACTTGAAATACAACATAGATACTGAGACAAGGAAATATATACCTATGTGGGGTGTGGCATCGCTGCCAGCACTTACATTAGGCACACAAACAGACATGACAGAGCAGATATATTTGCTCAGAGCGATGGCGAAGGTGAGAGTGGAGATGCGCTCGGATATGGCATCGTATGGATATTCCATAGGTAGCATGCACATCAACAACTATAACACTCAAGGATATTGTTTGCCAAAGAACTATAACTCGGCAAATAAGACTCAGGAGCTACGCTTCGACAATTCGCTAAACGTACTTGAAAGCCGAGCGGCAAGCATAGGATTGACGGATGGAAAAGCAACATACATACCAGAATACGACAATACCAGCACTGGGGCTACGCCATCGACAATAACCGTTGACCTGAACAGAAATGGTAAGCACGAAGGCACTTACACCCTGGAGTTTCGCAATTATGATACCGACGGCAAGCCTACAGGCACACCATACGATATTCAGCGCAACCACTACTATACATTCTTGATATACAAAGAGGACGGAAAAATCATTGTTAGCCTGCATGTAAGGAAATGGAATAAGCGCATATACGACGAAGATATAATAATGTAAAGAATATGAAGAATATTTCGCTTTCGATATTGACACTCATAGCAACTTTGATGTTTTGTGGCTGCTCGGCTGACACTAATGAAGAGTGGGCAGAGGAGAGCAAGCCTGTGAGCGTGCGCATAAATATTTTTGCATCTGCAGGCGGAGCTTTGTCACGAGGCAGCGGAGAGCTGGAATGGACCGACGACAATAGCGACAAGGGAGAGATGATGAAAAATTGCTTCGTCATTATCGTGCAGGACGGCATTATCAAGAATCTGCTTGTTAGCGAAGACTATACTGAGGAGAAAAGCTGGGTTGGAACGCTTACGGCAAAAATAAATCCAGGCGAGACTACTTTTTATTCGTTTGCCAATATAAAGCCGGAGGATGTGGGAATAGACTCGAAAATAGACTATTCCACCACCAACACTCCTCTACCTACAGGTTTTGACAGCAAGCTATATAGCGTGAAAGGCAATGTGCTTACGGCAGCCGACTTTCCGAAGGGAATACCTATGAGCAATAAGCAGACCATAGAGATAAAGAAGACTACTGCCGACCTGAATCTCGAAGTGATAAGAATGGTGGCTAAGGTGAAGCTGAAGATAACAAACGACACGCCAAACGAAATAAAGTTGAGGAGTGTGTCGCTAACAGATATTACCAAGAACGAGGCAAATAATCTGTATCTGCTGCCTGGCAGGGATAATGGCACAGCCGTGGAGCCAAATCTAAATCCATCGGCATCGAAGGAGGACTACGTGATAAATTTCAACCCTGAGGTGGTGGTGGAGGCAAAGACTACGACTCCGAAGATAATATCATTCTATGTGAACGAGTCGGTAGCAGAGAATCCAAACTATTTTGTAGTGGGCGTAAAGACCGACCATGCCACGATGAACCTACGTGCAGCACTATCAAAATGGAATACCATATCACGCAATGACTATTTGGAGATACCTATAAAGCTAAACAACTATAGAGTGAGATTTAAGGTGGAGCAATTTACAGCTATTGGCGTATTGCCCAAAGTGGAGCAAAACGACGAGAAGCTGACCATAAGATTTAAGAGCTATGGCGAATTTCATCTTATCCCTTATGTTGTGCGCTTAAGCGATGGCGTAGAGCTAACTCCGGGTACCGATAGCGAAAACGGATGGAGGTTTGATGAATGGCAAACGCAGAAGATGGTGCCAGATGGTGCTGAGGGAGTATGTATTTACGACCGCATGCCTGTGGCTGTGCCATCACGAAAGACCATAGAGGGCGTGGTGGGCAATCGCAATGGCTATGCCATTCACCAGATACTGATAGGCATAAAGGATTTGGAGTATGCCATTCCGTACAGAGTGGAAATAATAAAAGAATAAATCTGCTTGATATAATATGATAAAGAAGTTTAGATATATATATGTATGCTTGATAGCGGTGTTGGCATGTTGTGTCAGCACAAGTGTTAGTGCCCAGAAGAGTGTGTTTGCGCATTATAAAGGCGTGAATGACATGCCGTATATCAGAAATCCATATGGTATAGAGATGCAGCAGGTGCATGAGTATGAGTATACTTACTACGTAACGGGAGGTCGTGAGATAGACTTACCATTGCCGTTTGAAAATTATACTCAAGAAAAAGATACAGACATCGAGCCTAAAGGCTACATCAGATGGTACGACTATAATACAGACATGGCTAATCCACGACTCTCTGTATATAACACTACAAACTTGAAAGAGGTCAATGACAATAACGACAAAGCACGTGGATTGTTTGCATGGAAAAATAAGACAAATAGTGAACCTTCCGGTCCAAACCGTAATAAAGTTGGTGTGAAGTATAAAGCGCCTACCGATGCCGATGACGCTACATGGAAAGGTGAGGATGTTGCATGTGATGTGAGCAAATATACCGACTTTGAACCTATGGTAAGTGGCAAAGACCAATACTTCACCCACGAGCCTACATTGCAGATACGCTATATCTTCCATATTCGCCCTGCAAAGGCTATGGCAGAGAATATTATAAAAACAACAGCTACCGACCTTCGCACCGCAGACTCTGACTTGACGATAGAGGACAACCGCCGTATTGTGTTTGGTGCAAAGGATGCTAATGCAAAAATGTCGGTACGTGTAAACTATAAGCCGAGCAATTATTTCTTTTATCCTCTAAAACCAAAAGATGGTAAACAAAGGCATCTTCTCTCTTCGGACGAAGCGCATAGCATAAAACAAGCCGACTACGACAAGAGAACACTTTATAATGCCAATGGATTTGTATGGCTTGCCTATGACGAGACAAAGACAAAGTATACTGTGTTGATATCAAGTGGTACTGTACAATTGCACAATTCCACTTCCATGAACGCATTAATGAATAACGGAAGTGGTTGGAAAAACTTAGATGGTACTCCTACTACGAAACCAAATATTACATTCGGTAGTATAGTGTATCTTGTGGCTTACGCCTACTATAATAATAACTCTATCCAAGCTCCAATAGCCAGTTTTGAGATTCTATATCAGAATACTTATCCCAAGACGATGAAGCAGCTGACAGATGATGGCGATAATGAGCGTACACTTGCCTATTTTGAATCGCATTATAAGCAAGTCACAAAGCCTATATCGTTTGACGACGATAACGACAAGCTTACCATGGTAGCTCCTACAGTAGAGAACAATATGGCACATTATGCCTCAAGATGGGACAGACGTGCATATAGCTTTGTATATCCAGAGCTGCGCGACTATGCTTGTCCTAATGGGAAGGCTTTAATACATGGCGAATATGGACTGTTTAAGAGTGCTAACTTGGCTGGTATTTCTGACAATTCAGTAACTTCAACTACAGGAAAGACTTTGTACAAGTGGTGGAATTCCGCAGTTCTCCATGACCGTACACATGCAATTACTAACGGTAAGCAGTATGGATATTTCCTCTATGTGGATGCATCAGACGAAAGCCGACAGATAGCTTCTATCGACTTTAAGGCTGACTTTTGCTCGGGAGCACGTCTTATATTCTCGGCTGCGGTTACTGACTTTACAGGTCCTAATGCTCCAGTACAACCTCAGGTGCTGTTCAAAATCTATGGCATCATAAAGGATGAGAACGACAAGGTGACTCATCAGCGACTGCTGACATCATTCACATCAGGCGACTTTGCCTCTAACACAAAGGGACGACAGATAGGTACTTGGTTTCAGGTGTATAGCCGAATAGTGATGAGAAAGAATATGGGAGTGGAAAACTATTCCGACTTCCGCATTGTGCTCGACAATATGTGTGCGAGTACTTATGGTGCCGACTATGCCATTGACGATATTCGACTATATATTCAGCATGCAAAGGTGGACGTGCTGCAGAATCAGCCTGCTTGTCCTGATGCTAAGAGCGGAAGCATAGCAAACCACGAGATTACACTTAAAATAACTTCGCACTACGAAAATGTGCAGGCTATAACAGGTGTGGGCAAGGAGTCGAAGTTGTTTTATCGTATATCCGATATGGATGGCAAGCCGTTTGCGGGCATCGACTATAATGGCGACGGTACTGCCGACGAATATGGCGAGGTAACTATTCCTGCCAACTATGATGCTTCTTCTTCGGCGTTTGAGATAGACCCTGAGGGACATGTAATATTGGTGATTGACAACAGGCACTTCGATTTGCCTTTGGGAAAGAAGTTCTATGTTTCGGTGGCTTATCCTGATGCTGATGGCAATCCCGATGAATGGGGAAAGTTTACTGATGAATGCTCATCATATAGCGATGAGTTCAGCATTGTGCAGCAGAAGGTGGTTATATCTGATGCCAACGGAAGTGTGGTTACTACGGTGAGAGTGTCGTGCGACGGCAATAGTACACCTGATGTGGATATTAATGCAAAGCTTGAGACTGCCGACAAAGTGGGCGGTGGCTCTATCTTGCTTAATAACGTGAAGTTTGACTGGTTTGTGGGAACTCCAGATGGCGCAGACAATAAGTTTTCTTCTATCACAGACTTACAGCAGGCGTTAGGAAACTATCGCGCTATTTATAAATCTGCAACTTCTCTTAATGCAGCATTCCAAACATCTAATCCTGCCGACTATGCATTGCTTAAAAGATATATCGCTGGCGTAGAAGGCGAGGGAACATTGGTATTGGCTGTAAGCAACAGTCTTACGGGGTATAAGTTTAAACAGGTGGGAACATACAAGATAGCGGCTGTTCCTATTGCAACTTCAATAAAGCAGGGAACTGTGACTTACGAAATATGTTCAGACCCTATGTACTTCACTATTCGTATTGTGGAGGATGGTCCGAAGCTTATTCTTGGTTTCGACAAAGTGGTTTATCCTACCGACGACCGTGCCGTGCGCATCGGTTTGCCACAAATAAGGGAGATGCTGAAGAAGGCGGACAATGGCATGCTGATATTGCCGGTGGTTGAACTTAATAATGGAAAAGACGAGAATATTGAGATTAAGTTCCTTGATGATCAAAAGGTATTTATCTCAGACAGCAACGACCCTACTTTCACTTCAACAAAACAGATTGTTGGTAAGTTGAAAGAAGAAACTTTGGCAACAGGAAAAAAGACATTGGGACTGGTGTTTGACGATAATGTCTTGGATATTCTGCATGAAGGATATTGGTATGAGCTGAACTTCTCGTATGAACTGCATAATAGTACTACGACAGCTGCATGTCCTGGCGATTTGTTCATAACGTTAAAGGTGGTGCCAGAGTATCTTACATGGTTTCCTACCGTTGCAAACAAGCTTAATGCCAACTGGAACAACGACCTGAACTGGAAGAGATCTACGGCAGCAGAGCTATACGACAAAAATTATGAAGACTATGGTGAGGCTACTTGTGGCAATCCGGTTAATGCAAAATTGACAAGACAACAGGCTTATACGCCAATGAAATTCTCGAAGGTTGTTATACCTGAAAATAAGTTGGTATATCCAGGACTTGGCAATATCGTTTATCGTGTGAGTAACAATATCGCTACGAAGTTGACAAACTTTAAGGGCGAGGAGGCTACATCGGGTATTGAATACGACTTTGTGGTGACATGGAACGACAATACTGCCGACCCTGACGACCATTCTACAGACGGCAACGGAACGTTTAAGTGTGAGACTTTCCATGGTAATCTCTGCGACCAGATATTCTTCAAGGCACAAGCTGAGCTGCTCAATCAGCCATACCTTATATATAATAAGGCTTTCGTGGAGAAGGAAGTGGAGAGCAACAAATGGAATCTCGTATCGACCCCAATGAAGAATATTTATGCTGGCGACTTCTTTGTGCCAAAAACAACAGGCAGGGAAGAATCGAAGACTGCTTTCTCGGCAATGAACTTCGATGGGACTTCTGATAATCGTGTGGCAGCCCCAGTGTATCAGCGCAATTGGGATAGCAACGAAACGCAGGTAGTGGATGGCGGAACTCAATATAAGGTTCACGATTTTGATGGCAATAACATCAGCATAGAAAGCATATCAGATGCTTCGATGAATGTAGAGTCGCTATATTGGAGCCATGTATACAATAAGCTGAACGAGAATTATTCTGAAGGCAAGGGCTTTGCTCTAAAGGCTGGCGACCAATATAAAACCCTGTCGGCAAAATGGCTATTCCGTCTGCCTAAGGAGGATGAGGAATATAAATACTTTGAACCAGATGGAGGGTATTCTGACTTGAAGGTTTCTGTGCCAAAGCCTGAAAAGTATATGCTAAATGTGCCATACTCTAATGAGCCTGGCTTGTTGGGCGAAATCTCTCAGCCGCTCACATCCAATACTCATAGCAATAATCGCTACTACATAGTGGGCAATCCGTATACTGCATCGCTTAGTATGTATCAATTCCTAAATGGAAACCCGAGCTTTGAGCGTAAGGTGTGGACTTTAGTAGATGGTGTTCTTAAGGCACATAGTGTGCCAGAGGGTACATACAACCGCAGTCAAGATTATATCATTGAGCCAATGCAAGGCTTCTTTGTTAAGGTTAAGGAGGGCGAGACGGTTAGTCAAGCTAACTTTACTTTGATGATGACTACAGACCGCTGGATATCTGGTGGTACTGCTGTACAGGAACCTGCTGCAGTATATATCAATGTAGTTAATGATGATCATCTGTGTTCTACAGCTAAGGTTGTGGTTTGCAATGATGCCGACGACGAATTTGTTGATGATGAGGATGTTGAGTTGCTTAACAACTCTGATATTGAAGATGTTCCGCAAGTGTATACTGTCGCGGGCAATCAGGCTGTTGCTCTTAACAAACTCTCAAACATCAACTTCCTGCCGTTGGGCATCATTGCTAAGGTGGATGGAAATGTGATGAGTAATGGCGCAACTGTTAATGTTGAAATATCAGCAAACCGCTATGTTACTGATAAGCTGTTTGTGTTTGATGCCAAGATGGGAACTTTCACTCCTGCCGATGCTCCAATATCCATTATGGCTAATGAGCATGGTAGATACTACATCACCACATCTACTTACAACTTGAAGCAACATAATGATGAGGCTAATATCAAGTGTTTCTCGCCTAATAGCGGTACTATAACGGTGAGTTCACCTAATATAGCTATTGCTAATGTGCGTATATACAATTTCGAAGGCTTGCTCGTAACATCGGCTTTAGGCATTAATCAAGCATCTTGGACCAAGAATATTGGTTGTGGCTTGTATATTGTAAAGGCTGAAACTAAGGATGGACAGAGCAAGACATTCAAGCTAAGTGTAAGATAATACACCTATGCAGTGGGCTGTAAACACTAACATCGGAATACAATATCAATTTGCACCAAAGTTGACATTGTTTGTTGAGCCAACGCTGAATAGGTACATTCCGAATGGAAGCGAAGTCAAGAATACTTGGACAGAACGTCCATTTATATTGACTGACCTTTCGGTATTAGGCTCTCTTGGTAAGAAAGTATCATTTTGCATGCAGTCTTTATGAATGATCTGTATCTATATATACAGAAAAGTCAAAAATAAGATACAACTTTTTATTGATATTTCCTCGATTGGCCGTATTTTGTTTCCTCAGTTGGCTTGTTTTGTCGTGACTCAGCATAGTAAAAGCGCGCTCTTACTATGTCTTCGCTACTCCAAAACATCTTGCCGTAGGCTACCCCCAAAAATTAACATCTTACTCCTGCTTATTCATTTGGTTTTAATCTTTCAGGCATCCGATAGGAACCACATAAACCCCATCTTTTCTTCGATAAGCGAAATCGCCTGTTCCTGTAAGTACCATCATGAAAGATGGTTCATTCATTTTTTCTGTATTTATTTTACCCGCAAGAGTTAATAGATTTTCAGCACCCTCGTTGATGAGTTTATCACCCCCTAACTTAATTTCTATAAGTCCATATTTTCCATTGCGCAGATGTACTACGGCATCACATTCTAATCCGTTTTTGTCGCGATAATGATACACCTCTCCGTCCAGCGCATCAGCAAAAACTCGTAAATCACGAACACATAGAGTCTCAAAAAAGAGTCCCATCGTGTTGAGGTCATTAATAAGATCTTTAGGGCCAAGTCCCAAAACAGCCGTTCCAATAGATGGGTCTATGAAGTAACGGGTATTCGCTGTACGGATAGCTGTCTTGGAGCGTAGGTTAGGATTCCAGGCTTCAGAGTCCTCTATTACAAAAATCTTACGTAACATTTCCAGATAGTTACCTGCTGTTTTTACACTAATTTCATTTTCGTCATTTGTCATCATATCAGCCACAATCGTTCCGATGGTAGCTTGTGATCCTTGGTTTCTGGCGTATGAACGTAATAGCAATCTGGTTGTTGTAGCGTTGCGATTTACTCCATCCACTCGCGAAATATCTTTTTTGATGACTGCATCCACATAGTCGAAGGCTTGTTCCAACGCAGCTTCTGCTTGTAATCCACAAGCAAATGGCCAGCCACCACGACAAATCAGATATGCCAGATCGTCTATCTTCAGTTTGTTAACTGCAACAATTTTTTCTGGTGTTTCAAATAAATGTGCCAAACTTACTTTTCCATTTGATTCGCCAGACTCATAGAGACTCATTGGGCGCATAGTCAGCCAACAGAATCGCCCTGTTCCAGAATGTTGCATGTCTTTTTCATCTGCAGGAACTGCGGACCCAGTCAATACAAACTGTCCTACGTCATGGCGATGGTCAACCTCAAATCTGATGGCATCCCATAGTTTTGGTGCCAGTTGCCATTCGTCAATAAGTCTTGGTGTATCACCATCCAGCAAAACAGAAGCGTCAATCTCTGCCATTTGTAGATTAGTTTCCAATGAGGCAGGATTATCCATATACAAGATACTGTTTGCTTGTTGTTCTGCAGTGGTTGTCTTTCCACACCATTTTGGGCCTTCTATCAAGATAGCTCCCTTGCTTGCCAGTTTCTTGGTTAGCATTTGATCTGCGATTCTATGTTTGTATTCCATAGTTTCATATATTTGATATTTTGTGTGCAAAGATACAACTTTTTATTGATATTTCCTCGGTTGGCCGTATTTTGTTTCCTCAGTTGGCCGTATTTTATTTCCTCAGTTGGCTGTATTTTGTTTCCTTAGTTGGCGGAATAATGTCGCTATTAAAGATTTTATTGGGGGTTAGTTGCCTACGGCAAGATGTTTTGGAGTAGCGAAGACAGAGGGAAGCTCGGTTCACTCTGTTGAGTCACGCCAAAACAAACCATAGGTAAATCTTGGAGGAAATCTTTGAAAAAATCTATGGCCTATGGCCAGAAATCTATATTTAACGTGAGTTCGACGAAATATAAGTGTCTAAAAATTTGGTGATTAGCGAAAATTGTTGTAACTTTAAGGTGCTAAAAAATCAAAAGTTTACAAACAATAATCGCTATGATCACCGAGGACAAAGTT
>NZ_NPJE01000071.1:0-516 GCF_002251205.1 Prevotella sp. P3-92
ATTTCTCATCCCTAATTCCCCTTAGTGCTGCCCTGAAGGACTTGACTTTGGCGTTGAAAGACTCTGCTGCTGCGTTAGACGACCTGTTATTGTAGAAGTTGAGTATGTCATCATAGTGCTCGTAGAACGTAGCCGCAATAACGTTGAAGGAATGGAATCCAGCCTCTTCGACCTTGTTGTACCATTTGGCCATAGAGAGCCTGGCAGCATCCTTGATGGTGTTCTTGGCAAAGATCATCCTCAGTGAATGAGAGAGCGAATACGCCTTCTGCAGGTCAGGATATAGTTCGAAAAGGATTCTGGCTCTCATCTTCTGCCTGTCTGTCCATTTGTCTGCCGACTTGAAGAGCAGGTATCTGCTACGGGCCAGCAATTCTTTCTTTGTATCGCCGTTCTCATAGCGGAATGGAACGTATTCCCGCCCTTCCTGCCTGGCGTTTTCCATCTCGTCATTGGCTTCTTGTATGGCATCCCAGCGGTGTCTGATACGCATCTCCTGTACGGCATCACAGGCGA
>NZ_NPJE01000072.1:0-73687 GCF_002251205.1 Prevotella sp. P3-92
TAATAATCCTTTAATACACTCAAACGGAATTGATCGTCAAAATGACGAGCTGCTCTACGTTCCTTTTTCATCATTTACACTGTTTTTTAATTGTTAAAACGGTGTAAAGTAAATCTGTATTAAGTCAGATTGCTATCACAACCATGTTGCGTTGCATCGGCACATGACTTCTATGACGCTGCAAAGTACCATTTGTCGCACACCTTCCAAACGTGCACAAACCACTAACAGACAATATATTGCACTATCAGAAACAATACTTGCGTGAGCAAAACAATTTGATTTACTCAGCAAAACAATTTGATTTACTCAGCAAAACAATTTGATTTACTCAGCAAAACAATTTGATTTGCAGAGAAAGAGCCTGTCAACAGAAAAACTATGGACGCTGGATGGATATCTCATCCAACGTCCGTAAGTATCGTATAGGTAGTTTTTTTCAGTACGGTCACACGTTTCAGAGCGTTGCATTGATGGGCGACAGGAGGAAATCTACCAGCTGCACACCATTATAGAGAAGAAGGTAGATCGACAATACTGCGGTCAATAGGCGAAGCACCTGACGCGGTGTGCCCTGCAACCGATGGAACAATGCGGCTGTTGCAAAAGGCACTACGAAGAGCCAATGGGGGGCCATAATGAATATCTCATTGATGCCGAAACCTAAAACGAGATGGATGCCCATGTCGAAAACAAAATATGATAGTGCCAACCACAACACTCTGTTGCGACGACCTACCCACAGTCCTACGATGAAAAGCAGTACGATGATGCCTTCAACCACATAGCTGATAGCCCAATCGTAGCGCACAAAGACGGGACGGAACACGAGCGTATCGCCCAGAAAATGCTGCTGGTGGAACTGTATGGCCTCGCCAAAGAGGTTTTCATAGGCTGTTTCCAATCGCGGAGTGGTGGTATCGGTCCAGCTCAAGAAGCCCACTTTCTTCATCGGCTTACCTGTTTTGGCTGCCTGACGCGCAAGCACCTGATTGCGCTTCTGCTGTTTTTCCTCGGCTTTCTGACGTTCATCTACCGACAACGAAGCCATGAAACGCTGGCGTTCCTCTGCCTTTTTAGCCTTTGCGGCAGCCCGTTGCTGCTCTTTGGGCCATACGTAGGTGCGGTATTCCCAGCGCGAGAATCCCCATATCAATGCAGCCGGCAGCAGCACGCCAAGTAGCAAATGGCGCCAACGGAAGAACGAACGGCCATTGACCAATAGTGCCGAGAGGTAGGTCTTGATACCGTTGCTCAGCGTGACACCCGCTGTCACCACGAAAAGCAATGCGGTCTGCCACCACGACAGTTGTCGCCCGGCATGGATGCAACGGCCCGACACATAGACGGTGAGCAGCAGCAAGAACATCGAAATGGTGAAGTGGTCGGGCACAATGACCGACAACAGGATATATGCCATCGAGAAATAATACGCCGACAGCAGTGTGGCATCGCCCTTGGGCAAGAGGAAAAACTCGCGCATGATGCGATAGGTGAACAGATAGGAATAGAGCGAAGCTGCCACGAGTGGCAGTGCTACGACATATTGCACACAGTTGACACCCGTCAATGCACTCAACATAGCATTGATGAGGAACAGGGGCCAGATGAAAAATGCCAATAGCGGATGGCGATAGACATTATAGACGGTGCCCCAATCGGTAACGCCAAGATAGGTCAAGGGGTCGTAGCCGGAGAGATGGAACTCGCGCATAAAGACTTTCCAATAGGGGCCGAAGCCTTCTTGCATAAACAGCGGGGAGAGTCGCGCAATAAACAAGCCGTTGAGTGCCACTATCACCAGCAGGACGATGAGTGCCATCCAGCGCTCTTCCTTACGAATCTTGAAAATATCGTTGAATATACTTATCATACCAAATTTTTATTTTGTTGCTTGAGAAATCATACACTTATTCATACCAAAAGGCAGTAGATACGATGGGCTGCTGCATCCAGTCGAAAAGGAGAGCGAGGTTGTGGCTCACCAAATAGACCATCAGTGCCAACGTGACGCCACGCAGCGCCAACAGCCACCGACCGTGAGCTCGCACAAAGAGAAACGACAGGGCGATGGGGACCACATAAAGCCAATGGGCTGCCATGATATACACTTCGTTGATGGCGAAGCCCAGTCCTAGGTGCATCAGTGCATCGGGCACGATGCCCAACAGGCACATCCATAGCAAATGGTGGTGACGTCCCATCCAGATACCTGCCACAAAGAGCAAAAGCAGAAGCAGTGAAACGGCATAGCGCCACACCGACTGATAGGACAGCAATACCGGGCGATAACTCGTCAGCACATCGTCGAGCACGTGAGTTTCGTGGAACTGGATGGATTCGCCCCAGAGGTTTTCGGTCATCGTGTCCCATCGGGAGGTCGAGATATCGGTCCATCGGAGCAGTCCGCCCTGTCCCAGCGCCTTGCCTTTATGGATGACCCATGGCGCATGCTTATAGCGTTGATGGTTCTGGTGTGCTTTCGCCATCATCTCTGCCTTGTGTTCTTCGAAGTAGCGCTGCTGTTCCTGCTGTTTCGGATAAACATAGATTCGCTCCTCCAGCATGCCTGCTCCAACCATCAATGCCGATGGAACGACCACCGCCAAAAGGAAGTAACGCCACTGGAAGAAGCGACGCCCACGGGCTATCCATTCGGCTGCAAACACCTTGACACCATTGGTCAGTGTCACACCGGCGGTTGCTATAAAGAGCAGAGCGGTCTGCCAGGTTTTCAGCACACGGCCTTTCTGAGCTGCACGGCCTATCAAATAGATGGAAAGAAGGATGAGACAGAGCGACAAACTGAAATGGTCGGGCACGAAAAACGTGACCTGGATGTAGGCAAAACTAAAGAACAACAGGGTCAGCAGGGCGGCATCTTCGGCTACGACACCCACCAGTCGGTGGATGATGCGATAGAGCAACCATGCCGACACACAGCCGCTAAACCATACAATCATGGCGGATATATAGAGTGCGGCATTGAAGCCGAACAGCGACATGACAACCTCGTTGACCGAAGCGGGTAATGCCATGAGATAGGGTAACAGCGGATGGCGCAACACATCATATTTCATGCCCCACTCGGTGAGTATCGCATAGTTGTTGGGATCAAAGCCAGAGACATGGAAGAGATACGACAAGCGCTTGGCATAGTCGGCGGCAACAACGGAAAACACCGCATCATACTTCATCACCATCAGCACGTTGAGCACCAACAGCAGCACGGCAACAACCGTCACCAGCATCTTTTCCACCTGTTTTTCTCTCATACTCGAAACGGTTTATAATGAGCCTCATCGGCAAAAGCAAGCATCTCACGGTCGCCACGGCTATCACCATAGGCGGTCAGGCGATATTGCTGGCGGTCGGGAAAGCGTTGCAACAGGCGGCGCACCTTCTCGCTGCCATAGCAATTAGGGGTGAGAAAGCGACCGGTCAACCTGTCATGAGCCACCTCAACCTGTGTGCCGAGCACACAAACATGGGGGAAGAACGGCTGCACCCAGTTGTCAATAGAGGCACTGACGATGACCACCTGGCGGTCGGCATCGCAATCGCGTTGCAGCGATGCCATACCCTTTTCGCGCAGTATCGTGCGGTTGTCGGCAGCAAACTGCCGACAATGGCGGTCAAACTCCTGAAGCGTCATGCCTCGGAAGAAATGGGCAAACACCTTTTGCTTCGCTTTGTAGTTGGGATAACAGTGCAGTTTCATCAGCACCAACAAGGGCGAATAACACAGAAATCCCCACAGCATTGCCCATCGCCCATGCACATAACGGATGAAATCCAATAGCGAATCGCTCTTGGTCAGCGTTCCGTCGAAATCATATACCACTACTTCTTTCATAGCCATTGCAACAGTCGTTTCACAAATTGATGGAGCAACCACGCCAAGGGGATGGTCAGCACGATGGTCAACAGCGACGTGGGCCAGTAACCCAGATGGTAGGGACTGAGCCAAGCCATCACAAAGTGGTTGTGGATGAGATATGCCTCCAGACTCAATCCGCCGAAGAAAGCCCAGAAACGGTTGACGCGTTGGGGCAGTCGGCGAAATATTCTATTGAGCAACAGAATGGCTGTCAGCGTCAAAGGGATATAAATCATGCGCTCTACGAAAAGTGGGAAACGCCCGTGAGATACCTGTTCGAGATAGATGCACGATGCGAAACATGCCACAAAGGTGATCAGGGCAAGCCATACGGCAGCACCGTCGATGCGCACTTCACGACGTACCATTTCACCGAAATTGATGCCAAGAAAGAAGATGGGCACGCGGCTCCAGAAGATTTCCAAATGTCCCACAGCATGGTGGACGGGTATGATCCACTGCACCATGACACACCACAACACCATCAATACCACCGACCAACGATAGATAGGGTGTTTGGTGATGAGTTTCATATAAGGTGGTGCCCAGAGATAAAGCATCATGATGGCGGGAATATACCAAAAAGTCAGCTCGTCGTGAAGCCAGAAATTCCAGTTGATGGTGATATTGCCTATCAGATCGATGATACTCCCGGTTTGCGGATTGAAGCGTGGAATATAGTAAAGCGATGCCATGATGAGCCACGCAGGCAAAATGCGCAACAGGCGACGACGATAGAAACTCCAGGTGGAAGGTTGCTTCACCCAGGAGAACCAAAGGCCTATGCCACTAAGAAAGAGAAATATATCGACGCCGATATTGCCACAGCGACGGAGGCCGAAAAACAAATCGGTGCGGGGTAATCCCACATGGAAAAGGATGATGAAGAGCATGGCGGCTCCCATCAGTTCGCCTCGGAAACGGCTGATATTTGCCAGTTCGATGTCCTTGGTACGCATACTATTTATCGCTTTGGGGTTGTGGTATCTGGTCTATCAATAGTCGCACCGCCCACGAAGCACCGATGACCACTACGACATAGAGCATCAGTCCGTCGTAAAGGTCGCCTCGCCATGCCACGGTGATAAAGAGTTTGCGGATGATGGGGTGTGCCACAAACATGGCGGCTGACAGGCCACCAAACCATGCCAACACATGGCCTGCACCTGCAGGTATGCTCTTGACAAATGCCACACTACCCACAATGGCAATAACAGGAACCCACAGCCATGTCTGGAAGGTGTAGCTCATGACAAAAAGCAATATCAGCGACACCAGCAATATCACACTCCAGACACCGCGTCCCCATAGGGGCATCGCCTTGCGCCACTGCTCATAGCGTGCCCAGAGGATGCCCATGCCGAAGGGCACCATGCCGCCAATGAAGTTATAGCGCAGTCGATTGAGGGTATCGCCCTCAGGGTCGCATACCATTTGAAGTATCCAGCAGACTGCCATCAGCGCTACAGTCCATCCGTAATGGCGGCGATAGAGCAGGAAACGATAGACGATATAGAGTTCTATCATCAGTCCGAAGAACCAATAGATGCCGGGCCAGATGATTTTATCGGGTGTGGGCAACACATTGATATACATCACCAACTGTGCCACTACATGATTCCAATGGAAGTGGAAACGACCCGGAGTGACGGCATCGACCATGAGAAAGATGGTGAAACCCACGATGAGCATGCGCAAGAGTTTGAGATAATGGTAGCGCACAAACGACAAGCGGCGATCCAATGAATCGGCAGGGGCACTGCCACGCTCGTATTTCATCACCAGTCCGAAACCGCTGAGAAAGAGGAATACGGGTACACCGTAATGGCCAAAATACGAGAGCAGATGGGCAGGAAGCAGACTGTCGGGACTGGACAGCGCTTGCATCAGGCGGTCATTATTAGAGGTGAAAAACTGATACTCATTCTCCTTGACTATCGATCCCACGAAGTGACAATAGTTATGGAGCACGATGGCGATGATGGCGAGACCGCGCAAGGCGGCGCATTCGGTGCGCGTAAGGAGCGTAGGAGTGGTTTTCATCAGCGTGATGTCTTGTTCAGATGGTTATAATCGGTGGTCATCTTCAGCACTCGTGGCCGTTGGGTGTTATACTCGGCATTGAGCACATCATAGTTTTTACGATAGTAATTGGAGTGGATGCCACCAAGGAAAAGCAACGTATGGGGCAGCGCATCGGTCATCAGCGGACGGTGGCGATACTCCTGTATGGCTTTCCATCCGTAGGGATGGGTCATGCGGTATTCATCGGAAGCCCATATCCAGAAAGGTATCTCAAATTCCTCGCGTGCCAACCGATAGTCGATATCGGCAGAATGCATGCGACCATAGAAGGGAAGACTGCCGTTGAAGCACTCCTCACCATGGTCGGGCACATAGATGACGATGGCATTTTCGTTTTCAAAGCGACGGATAATCTGATCGACCACAGAGTCGTTGTAGAGCACAGCATTATCATAGTCGGCATTGATCTGCTGACGCTGTGGCGACAAGTCTGTGCGGTTATAGTCGGCAGGAGTAAACTTCCGACGGGTTTTCATCGGGAAGCGCGCACGGTAATCAACGTGCTGGCCCATGAGATGGAAGATGGTGAGCTGGTGGGGATAGCGTTTCTTTGCCACCATGCGGTCGTAGTCTTCAAGCAATCCTTCGTCGTAGCGATGGAGTTTGGAGTTGCGCTCGTCGAAGAGTGCACGGCTCAGCGTGGGATTGTTTAAGAAGAAGCCGCCACTGAAGTCATATACTTCTTCACCCGATTTGGGTAGGAATTGATTGGTAAGGAACTTCACGTGATAGCCAGCTTTGCGGAAAACCTGCGGAAAGAGCGGACTGTCACACCACTCTCCATCGTCGCCAATACAGTGAAGTGAGAACATGTGCTTGAAAACAAAGCTTGTCAAGTTCCATGGAGCTACCACATCGGTGAACGCCACAAGGGTGCTATCCTGCATGCGCTGTAGCTGTCGGGGGGTAGTGGGCCGCTGGTAGCCATAGAGTTGAGAGCGATGACGGTTGTAACTCTCGCCGATGATGAGTACGATCTGCGGACTACGGAAGTCGCAACTCTCTACGCTGACATGCTCGGAAGTGGCAAGAAGACGATCCACCTGCTTCGCTGCCAATCGGTTGGCATAGAGACTAAACATCAAACGGTAGATAGGGAGATAGAGATTGGCACACCCCTTTTGGGTCAGTTCGTGTTCCACCTCTCCCAGATTGTGCTTGCTCATCAGGCGTACCGTGGCACACTTATTGTCCCAACAACGGGAACCGCAATGGATGAAAAAGGCAAAGGCAGCGATTCCTGCCAGTGCACTGAGCGTCCATACCACTGGGGGAGCGAGTCGTGGACCAACCATTTTATTGCTCCGCAACTGTTGTGCCACCATATTCCATGCCAGATGGAGCAGCGCGATAAGCAGTATGAGTCCTGTTTTAGAGGTGATGAGATCCCATCCGACATAAGATTGCAGAAACTCGCCGGCTTCGCGTCCGGTGGTTTCGAAGAAGAGCATCAGCATAGTGGGGGTCAAAGTGGATTCGAAATGCACATAGCAGAACATGTCGATGAGTGCCACCGCATAGAATATGAAAGCCAGAACGGCACGGATGACACGGCGCACTTTACGCGGGATTACCGCCAGGATAGCACACAACAGATAGAGATCGAAAAACAATTCGACAGCCGACAGCTCGTAGGGAACGGCACCGCGCAGGTGCAGTCGTATCTCTGTCTGTGTGCAGCAATATCCTAATGCATACATGAAGACAAAGAAGGAGACATTGGATCGGATAGGCCTCCAAAGCATGCTGATGATTCGCAACAATTTCTCCATGATGATAATTTACTTATTTTTAGTTATCTTTTATTGATGATAGAATCGTTCTACATCGGCAATAATACTATCGGGCACCATTCCAATGATGCTTTCGCCTCGTTGTATGCGGGCTCTGATAGCGGTGCTCGACACGTCAAGGAGCGGTGCATTTACCACGGTGAGGTGACAACAGGCATGGTCATCGTCGGCAGGAACCATCGTACTTCCGGGGCGTGGATAAACGATGATGGGGTATTTCCTACGGATGTCGTCAGCGCGATACCAGCGATTGAAGAGATCCCAATTATCGCCTCCGATGATGAGCGAAAACACATGGCCGGGAAAATCGGCGGTCAATGCCTCGAGAAGATTCCAAGTATAGGACGGTCGGGGCATGTGCATTTCGTAGTCGCTGACGTTGATATGAGGGTGACCCTGAAGGGCTTTCTCAGCCAATGCCAGTCGCTTCTGGTCATCAAGCAAGTCGTTTTGCTGCTTCAGGGGATTGTGGGGTGACACCATCAGCCATATCTCATCGAGGCTGGTGTGGCGGAGAATCTCTTCCGCGAGTGCCACATGTCCACAGTGGATAGGGTTGAACGACCCTCCAAAGATGCCGATATGCTTCATCCGAGGAAGTCTTTGAGCAGTCGGAGTGCCTCTTGTTTGGCTGTTTCGAGGTCGTCGTTGACCACGATATGGTCAAATTTCGGGGCGAAGGTCAATTCGTATTCTGCCTTATCCAAACGCTGTTGGATGGCTTCGGGAGTATCGGTGGCGCGTCCTTCAAGGCGGCGGCGCAGTTCTTCTACCGATGGGGGTTGGATGAAAAGGCTCATGGCTTCATCGCCATAATATTTCTTAATGTTTACTCCACCCTTCACATCGACGTCGAAGACGACATTCTGGCCTGCTTCACGCTGGCGTTCCACCTGTGCTTTGAGTGTTCCATAGAAGCGGTCGGTATAGACCTCTTCATATTCAAGAAACTCGCCATTGGCTATTTTCTGACGGAATTCGTCGGGTTGCAGAAAGAAATAATCCACTCCATCCTGCTCTGTTCCGCGTGGTTGGCGACTGGTGCAGGATACGGAGAAATAGAGCTTCAGCTCTGGATGTTGCTCCATCAGCCAACGCACGATAGTCGATTTGCCGCTGCCGGATGGGGCTGAAACGATGATGAGCTTTCCTTTCATAGGCGATTTAGAGTGCGTTGAGCACTTGTTCTTTGATTTGTTCCAATTCGTCTTTCATCTTCACCACAATGTTCTGCATCTCTGCCTGATTGCTTTTCGAACCGGTGGTATTGATTTCGCGACCCATCTCTTGGGCGATAAAGCCGAGCTTTTTACCCTGTCCGGCATGGTCTGCCATGGTTTCGCGGAAATATTTCAGATGGTTTGCCAAGCGCTGTTTCTCTTCGCTGATATCCAGTTTCTCGATATAGTAGATGAGTTCTTGTTCCAAACGGTTCTTGTCGTATTCGGCAGAAGGTATCTGTTTGAGTCCATCTACAATGCGAGTACGAATCTTCTCCACACGACTTTTCTCGTAGGGTTCGATGCTTTGGAGCAGTGCTTCGATATTGTCGATCTTCTCAGCAAACTTCTTTTGCAGAGCTGCACCTTCCTGAATACGGAAGTCAACAAGGTTGTTGATGGCCTGCTCGACTGCTTGTCGTGCCACTTCCCACTCTTCATCGGTCAGTGTTTCCACTTCTGTCTTTGCCATAACATCGGGCATGCGGGTCAGTGTCTGCAACCAATCCACCTGCTGTCCGATAGCATTAGCCTCAACAAAAGAGCGCAACTGATCGTAATAGTTCTGCATCAATGCGGTGTTGATGGTAGTGGCATCAACTGTGACATCCTTTTCTACCCAGAGTGACATTTCCACTTTTCCGCGCAGCAAATGCTTTGCTATGAGTTGGCGCACCTCCATTTCTTTCTCACGATAAAGTGGTGCTATACGAGTGGTTAGGTCAAGTTGCTTGGAATTGAGCGACTTGATTTCCACATTAATCTTCTTTTCTTTGAATGCTACTACGGCTTTACCGTAGCCTGTCATTGACTGTATCATGCTGTCGTTATCGTTTTTTCGAGCAATTGTTATCTGTTGCTACACTCTTGTTTACCTAATATTATTCTTATAGTACAAATCTCTTTCTCTATAATATTAGGTGCAAAGGTAGTGCAAACCGAGCGAAATGCAAAAGAAAAACTCGTTTTTCTTTTCATTTCCAAGGTGCAGCCTACCTTGGACCGCAGGTCAAAGGTACGATTAAGTGAGCGAAATGCAAAAGAAAAACTCGTTTTTCTTTTCATTTCCGAACGTGAGTAACTTGGACGCATCGCGTCAAAGGTACGATTAAGTGAGCGAAATACAAAGGAAATCTATTATTTTCTTTGGATTTCAGAAGTTCCAACAAAGTATGCACATCGTAAAATGAGGATAGACTGCTGAATACTACAGATGACAAAGTTACTTTTTCTGCACTTTTATTATTCTCTTTAGGTACAACAACCCTTTCGGGGACGTCGGTTGCATCACCAACAGCTTCTTCATTTGCTGTTGTTGCTTGCTGTTGAGGGGTTTCCTGTATTGTATGATGCACGATCGCTCTCGCTCTTCTTAACCTCTATGACTGCTTCACGCTGTGCTGGCTCAGTTTTCTTTGCAGGTTCTTGTTTCAACAATTTGCAGCAATACTCAGCAACATAAGCTGTTTTTCCATGATATTCGAAACGAATCATATCGCCATCCATACCTGTTTCGGTGATTTCATAGCCTCGATGTATCATACCGAGTTTATTCAGGTATTGGGGAGAATCCCACACTGTAAGGTCTTCGTCGGTTACAACCCAACGGCGTTGCGCATCAATACAGACTACTGAGATGCAAGACAAAAGGATAAATAGAATTGTGCGTTTCAACATAAAGAGATTTATTGTTTGGGGATTATATAATCAACAAATATCATATCCAGATTAGTATTCGGTCTTATCTGTCTTCTCGCGCCACATCTCAAAGGCTCGTTTAGCCTCGTGTTGCATCACTATTTCACTGGGTTTCTTACGATATTCAGGCTTCAGTTCGAGTTCTTGGTAGATGAAATCGTCGTCGAAACCAATGTCGGCAGCATCTTTTCTGTCATTCGCATAATAGATTTTGTCGAGGTGTGCCCAATAGATAGCACCCAAACACATAGGGCATGGCTCGCATGAGGTATAGATTTCACACCCTGTCAAATCGTATGTTCCCAACACTTTTGTTGCTTTACGAATGGCACTAACCTCTGCGTGTGCAGTCGGGTCAAGGTCTATTGTGACGCAATTGGATGCTTCTGCCACAATCGCTCCATCTTTCACAATGACAGCACCAAATGGTCCACCACCATTCTTCACACTATTTTCCGATAGTTCAATGGCTCTTGCCATAAAGTCGTTCTTATTCATATTCTATTTCTTTCTTTTTGCCACAAAGATAGTGCAAACCGAGAGAAATACAAAGAGAAACGTAGTTTTTCTTTTATTTCCGAGGTGCAGCCTATCGAAGAGGCATTGCCTCAAAGATACGATTAAGTGAGAGAAGAACAAAGAAAAACTCGTTTTTTTTATTTGTTCTTCCGAACGTGAGTAGCGAAGAAGCATTGCCTCAAAGATAGTGCAAACCACCTTCTGCTTCCACGCCCATAGATGATTTTTCTCTAAAAAATAGAATGGAATTATAGAAAAACTTGTAATTTTGTAGCAAAATTAGAAGATATGAAAGTTCTGATAGTCAACACAAGCGAACGAACAGGTGGTGCAGCAGTGGCAGCTAAGCGTCTATTGGAGGCTCTAAACGGCAATGGTGTGAAAGCAAAAATGCTGGTAGGCACTAAAGAAAGTGATCATATCAGCGTAGCACAAATGCCTCATCAAAAACGGCTACACTGGAATTTTCTATGGGAACGCCTGTGCATTTGGGTGCGCCTACGCTTTCAGCGCCGCCATCTCTTTGAAGTGGATATGGCAAATGCTGGTTGCGACATCACCAAACTGCCCGAATTTCGAGAAGCTGACATCATTCATCTCCACTGGATCAACCAAGGCACGCTATCGCTCAACGGCATCCGACGCATCCTGGAGAGTGGCAAACCGGTGGTGTGGACCATGCACGATATATGGCCTGCAACAGCCATCTGCCATCTTACACTCGGATGTGAACGGTTCAAAACCGCTTGTCAATACTGTCGGTTGCTGCCCGGTGGCGGTTCTGCCAACGACCTATCATCGTTGATATGGCGTCGCAAACAACACATGCTCGAGGGACGACACATCAGTTTCGTTGCTTGTAGCCAATGGTTGGCAGGTGAGGCTCGACAGAGCGCACTGCTGAAAGGACAGACTGTCAGCGCTATCCCCAACCCTATCAGCACGTATATTTATCGACCAGGAGACAAAACGGTTGCACGCCAACGCCTATCATTGCCTATCGATGACCGTATCATTCTATTTGTATCACAGCGCGCTACCAATCCCAACAAAGGTATGCAGTATCTGACGGAAGCCTGCCAACTATTAGCAAAGCGCTACCCCGACATGGTGGAACATACCGCAGTGGCTATCCTCGGCGGTCATGCCGAAGATGTAGTGGCGCAGTTGCCGTTCCGTTCCTACCCACTGGGCTATATCAGCAACGAGCAACGCATCGTCAGTGTCTATCAGGCTGCCGACGTCTTTGTATTGCCTTCACTCTCGGAGAATCTTCCCAACACTATCATGGAGGCTATGGCATGTGGGTTGCCCAGCGTAGGATTCCGCATCGGAGGTATTCCCGAAGAGATTGACCATCAGCAGAATGGCTATGTAGCAGACTATTGCAGTGGTGAAGACCTTGCCAATGGCATTCGCTGGGCACTATCGGAAGCCGATCCGACTGCCGTTGGCAAAGCGTGTCTCGACAAGGTGACACGCTGCTATTCACACCAGCGTGTGGCACGACAGTATATTCAGGTTTATGAAAACGCTATGCGTCCGACCACAGCCAAACAATAATTTCCACTATTATTCATGCAACAGACCATTACCATCAGCGTCATCACCATCACCTACAACGCTGCTACGGTGTTGCAACGCACCCTCGACAGTGTGGCGCATCAGACATATCAGCATATCGAGCACCTTATTATAGACGGTGCATCGAAAGACGATACACTCGCCATAGCGCATCGCTATGCCGAGGGCAAGAATTATCCCGTAGTCATCCAGTCGGAACCCGACAAGGGTATCTATGACGCCATGAACAAAGGAATGGCGAAGGCAACGGGCGATTATCTGGTATTTCTCAATGCTGGCGACGTGTTTCATGCCGACGACACCCTACAGACTGTTTGTCAGACGATAGACCTACAGACAGCCGGCAACACCTCTGCCCCACTGCCTGCAGTGGTCTATGGAGATACAGCAATAGTGGATGAGCAAGGCCATTTCCTACGATTACGAAGACTTCGCCCACCCCACCAACTCTCTTGGCGATCGTTCCGATGGGGCATGTTGGTATGTCACCAGTCGTTTTATGCCCGCACGGATGTGGCGCAACAGCATCATTACAATCTGCAGTACCGCCACTCTGCCGATGTAGATTGGTGTATCCGACTGATGAAAGATGCGGAGAAGCGACATCTACCTATTGTCAACAGCCATCAAATTCTATCCGACTTTATGGATGGCGGCAATACCACACAACATCACCGTGCCTCGCTCCGTGAGCGTTTCACAGTCATGCGCAACCATTATGGATTTGTTTCCACACTGCTGTGCCACCTTTGGTTTGTAATAAGAGCAGTGATAAAGAAATAAAAAGATCTGCCTACAGATAGTTGAAAGGGATTGCCAAAACAATCGCCATTACTTTTCTATCAGTG
Source organism: Prevotella sp. P3-92 (assembly GCF_002251205.1). Taxonomy (NCBI): domain Bacteria; kingdom Pseudomonadati; phylum Bacteroidota; class Bacteroidia; order Bacteroidales; family Prevotellaceae; genus Prevotella; species Prevotella sp. P3-92. The sequence continues at coordinate 13,628 of NZ_NPJE01000072.1, forward strand.
CCACGGCATAGGCAGAGATACCCTCCTCACGACCAGTAAATCCTAAACGTTCGGTAGTGGTGGCCTTGATAGAAATATTATCGGGATCGGTACCGATAACATCTGCCATACATTGTTGCATGGCAGGAATATGCGGATTCATCTTCGGACGCTGGGCACAGATAGTGGCATCGATGTTTACCAACCGATACCCTTTGGTGGCAATCAGTTCAATAGTCTTGCGGAGGATAATCTTGCTATCCATTCCCTCAGTTTCGCTGCTGGTATCTGGAAAATGGAAACCAATGTCGCGCATATTGGCAGCACCCAATATGGCATCGCAGATGGCATGTATCAGCACATCAGCATCGCTATGTCCCAACAGTCCCATGGTGTGTTCTATCTTGATGCCGCCCATCCAAAGGTCGCGTCCGCTGACCAACTGATGGACATCATATCCCATTCCTACTCGTATCATAGTTGTTTGTCTGTATTATATTTGGTGTAGATTTATCGTTTGAAGAGGTCCTTGATACCGTCCATATCAAATGCCAGTGTGAAGCGCAAGGTCTGGTCGAGCGGATTGCTTTTGGCTGTGGCAATGACATATCCCACATCGAGCGAAAAGACATTCATGCGAAAACCGCCTCCCACAGTGAAATATTTCAAGTTGCCTTTGTTCTCACTCTGATGGTGATAGCCTGCACGCAGTGTGAACTGATCATGGTAAACATACTCAGCACCGACACTCCACTGTATCTCTTGCAACTCCTCTTTCAGTCCGCCAGGTGCATCATGGAAGCTCTTGAAGATGCCGGAAATGGCACTCACATTGTTGTATTCATCGATGACACGCTGTTCATACTCCTCTTTACTCTCGCCTTCGTTTTGTCTGGGCACCGTCGGTACCAATAGTTTATTGGCATCGGCAGCTATGGTAAAGCGGTTATACTCATCGACAGGCACCATCAGCGAAGCGCCCAGACGCATATTGGCAGGTAGGAAGTTGGATCGTTCATCGCCGAAATAGGTAATCTTACTACCGATATTGGAGATGTTCAGACCCAGTCCCAACTGACATTCGCGCTGTCCGATATTGATGTAGTTATTATAGTAGCATGCCAAATCGGCTGCCACTGCCGATGCTGGCGAAGCGTCTTCGCTATAGTCGTAACGCAGATCACTATAGAGCCAACGTATGGCGGCAGCAATAGAAAAGCGTTCGCTGAGCATGAGCGAATATGCCACATCGAGCGACATCTCATAGGGTTTCACCGTCATGGCATCGTCACCACTGCCGGTATAAACTTCACCCAAGGAGAAATAGCGCAACGAACCAGATATAGCGGAATAGTCGCCGATGCGATAGTAACCTGACAGATATGCCAAATCGATATCGTTGACCAACTGTCGGAGCCATGGCGTATAGTTGAGTGCTATGCCTGCCCTACTGATACAGAAGGGATATTTAGCGGGGTTCCAGTATTGTGAGTTGACATCAGGATCGGTGGCAGCACCCACATCGCCCATACCTGCCGCACGGGCATCGGGTGCAATGGTCTGTGATATGACGGCATGGTCAATGGGGTTGAACTGACTTTTTCCGTCTTGCGCCCAACCGTTTGCTGCCGTTGCCATCAACATGGCTATAAGGAGAATCTTTACTTTGTTCATCATCAATATAACGTAGCCATGCATTATTTATTGCTCAACACTATCAGTTTCTTGGTTTTCGACACCTGTTGTCCTCCCGTACTACCCAAGCGCACCCGATAGAGATAGACTCCGGTAGAGAGACGATGCCCGTTACTGGCAGACAAATCCCAGTCGATGGTAAGACTTCGGTCTGATGGTGTTGCCTGTTGGCGATGCTGCCAAAGCATGCGCCCTGCCATGTCAAATACCTCAATACTGATGTCGAGCGCTGTACCCACACGGTCGTGAATGATACGGAAACCGGTAGTGGTAGTGGCAGGATTGCGTGTGGTTTCCACTTCGAACACTCCAGGAGCAAGGCCTTCTACCACACGGAAGTTGAGTTCGCGGGTGGTGACATTGTTTTGCATATCCCAAGCGCGGAACATCAAATGGTGGTCGCCCACTGTCAACTGGGGAATGCTAAAGCCTACCGTGCCACGGGTGTGGCTACCGAAATCATAAGCGAAATAATCGTTGAGGTTGTAAGTCTGTGTGGTTTGTCCGTCAATCACCAAGGTCAGGTTGTGGCCCAAACCATTGCCTGCGGCATTGATACCGCTGGCATCTTCCAGTTCGGCTATGAAATAAGGAGTGGGATTGACGCGCCCTCCATCCACAAAGTCGCTACTATTGAGATAGCAATATACTTCGGGGCCCTCGTTATCATCGGTATTGGCATCGGTTCCGCCCAGAGTAAAACGGGTGCAATGCCCATTGGCAGTCTGCGTGCGGTCGGTATTTACCGCATAGACATGCAGGAGTCCTATGGCATCGGAATAGCTGATGTCACGTGGCACGGTGAAGGAAAACGAGAACACACCCTGCCGGATGCTATCACTTCCAGTAAACAAAGTATGGGTGTGGTCGGTATATACAAAGGCTTTCTGTGCCTGTGACGAATCGTTTCGTCGGCACACCACCGTCTCTGCAGCATCACATACCGTGGCGGTAATCTGTCCATTGAAAGCAGGATCAGCCCCCTCCCCCTGCTGCACATGACCACAAACCTTGACTGTAGTACCGGCAGAGAGTGGTATCGGACGGTCGGTATCTGTCAAAGCCACACCGTTGATGCTATCGATAAGCACCTTTCTGACGGGGAGCGACAAGCGCAAAGCAGGATCGCCAAGTAGGAGAAACTGTAGTTTGTTGGCGGTAAGGTCGCCTCCGGTAGTTATCAATTCGTTCTTTGCTCGGCGCACAGCCTCACCAATAGGCATGGGGCGCCCATCGGAAATATTGAGCAAATGACGCATGAAGGTCTGGTTCATCAGGCGGTTATACGACTGGAAGACGGTGCGCGTGGTACCGTAAAAGGCAATGGCGCCACCATGGGGATTAAGCAGTGCGGTCTCACCGATATTCTCTGTCTGTCCGTCGAAGGGCATAATATCACACGTGGCAGCAACCCAAAGGGGCAGATGACTGGAAACGGCATTGGCGAAATCGGTAACATCCACCACCTTCTCATGGGATAGGCTTGTTGCAGCGCCATGACCGGAATAGTTCATGACGAGTGCTCCGGTATTCATCAGTTGACGTATCTGCCGTGTCACATCGGGATAACTGTTAGATGTGGCAGACGATGTGCGCTGATAGGCATCCCAAAGAATGCGCCTCACTTGGACAGAAGGCTGTTGGCATTCGACTTGTTTCGCCACATCATCGGCATCTTCCATGTGCTGGTTTTCGTTGCCGTCGTCGCCCATCACGACAATAAGATTCTGCCAACTGCCCACATCGCGATTGTCTGCATAGGCAATAATCTTATCCACTACCGCCTCCGCCTGACTCACAGTACGCACGGGCAGGCGGCCTACAGCCACATCACTCTTGTCGCTACCCAAGAGATTAGCGCCTTCGCCATCGTCAAGGAGCGTAAAATAGTCGTCGCAGACATAGCTGCCGGTACGGCTATAGGAGTTATCGCTCTCATAACAGAGTAGGAACTGGTCAGGCCGATACCCCCGCCAAGTGGTGGTAAGCATGCGATTATCCCATGCTCCATCCCCCATCAGCAACAGAAAGCGCGGTTGGTCAGCCTCTGTTGTAGCGCGGTCGTAGAGCATTTTAAGATAGCGGCGGTAGGCATTGGCATCGGGTGTGCCACTACTGAACTCGTTGTAAAGTTGGTCGGCCGCAACGATGCGCACGCGAAGGGTATCGTGGGTTTCGTGCCAATCAGCCAACCGTTGGGCTTGTTCCTGCATCTTACGGTCGGCAGGAATGATGATAATCATATCGGCAGGACCGTCGGCATGGAGGTTCTGATTATTGACCAGTCCCACAATGTCTGGTGCAGGAAATGTTGCGGAAGCGAGATTGGGTGTAGCCTCCGGTGTAGCATGATAGAGCGAGATATGATCGAGACGCACCACAGCCTGAGCATTGACGGGCGTGAGCGTCACTTTATTGTTGGCTGCAAGCAGTTCGGTCACGGGAAAAGTTGCCGTGGCAGTACGCATCTCATCGTATTCGCCACGCGATACCACCGCCAGTTGTCCCACGTTCTGCCCATTGACTCCCACCATCACAGCAGTGGCTTGGTCGGCAGAGAGCGTCACAGTCAGAGATCCGGTATCGTGGTCTTGTGCACCTTGCAGGGTGATACTGCGAGGATTGGCGGCTGTGATACGCGTGGCATCATAGAGATTTCTGCCACCTTGATACCAAGCATAGTCATCAACCTCATAGAGCGTATGCGTGCGGTCGGCATGCGATTGCCAGTTGGTCAAAAAGGCTTCTGTATCGATTGTAAGTGGGTTGTCGCCCTCTGTCAAGAAATAACAACCGTAATTGGCATAGGGATTACGGATGCGCTGATGGTTGCTGTCCCACGTCACAGGGCCTGTTGCCATCAACAGGCAACGCCCATCGGAAAGGCGACAGGTTGCCACTTCATGCAAATCGTCGGTGGTTTGCAGATAGTCTGCCGTCAGCCATTCAGGCTGCAAGGCACCACCATAGCCATAGACTTTAGCGCGCGAGGGATCTGCAAATCCTGCATTTCGCAGCAGTTTGTCGGTCAACTGATAGATACCTGAGGCAGGCACGCTGATTTTCACCCATCGCCCTTCTGCCAATACCGAGTGGTCGGCATAGCGATTGACAGGTGCTGTGGCAGATTGTTGTGTGCGGTTGCGTGCCGGTTTGGCTTTGGCATCGATGCGAAGCACGAAGCTCACGAGTTTCTGGAGCTTACGTCCGCGCTTCACCAACGGTACGAAAGAAACTTCAAGGCTTCCTTTTTTACGTGCGATGCTGAGTTGTTGGGATATGCGTGGAATACGCGGCAACGATGCGTCTGTAATTTTCTGCAGGCGCTGCACATCGGCATTACCCATCGGGATGAATTCGGGATAGTCGAGACTTACTGTATATACGGAGTCGAGGTATGCGCCACAGAGTGGAATGGAATAGCTTACGCGTGGCAATACAGAGTCAATCCTGACCTCAGAAGCCGTCAGGTTGATGGTGCGTTGTGCGCGACAAGGTGTCAGCAACACGAGCAACACGATAAGACTCAGCCATGCGTGTTTCATCTACTTACAGTTGAATTCCAATACTTTTCGTTCTTCTATCCATCCTTCCAAATGGTCGTCGATATGCACGGGTCCCACTCCAACAGGTGTGCCGGTATAGAGCAGGTCGCCAGTTTTCAGTGTGAAATATTGTGAGATATAGGCAATGAGTTCGTCAACACGATAGAGCATATCGCTTGAACAGCCTTCCTGCACCGTCTTGCCATTGATGTCGAGATGGAAATGGAGTGCCTGAATGTCGCGAAACTTCTCCACATCGACCCAGTCGCCAATAACCGCCGAGCCGTCGAAGCCCTTGCAGAGTTCCCAGGGCAATCCTTTCTCGCGTGCTTCGCGCTGCAGATCACGGGCTGTAAAATCGATTCCCACGGTCACGGCATCATAGTATCTGTGAGCAAAGCGTTCTGGAATACTCTTTCCCAATCGGCAGATGCGCACCACCAATTCTGTTTCATAGTCCACCTGACTGCTCCAGTCAGGGATAAAGAAAGGCTTGTGGTCTTTCAACAAAGCCGAATCAGCCTTGGTAAATATCACAGGCTTTTCTGGTTTATATGCCTTTCCGTCCAGTTCTTCGGTATGCTGGAGGTAGTTCATGCCAACGGCGAATATCTTCATAGTGTATGCTTATTATAGATAATGTATATGTTGATAGCTTATCGTTGCAAAATTAAATAAAAATATCGAGAACTAAGACATTTCCATCAAAAGTATGATGTTTTGTGGCAAATTGACCATCTGTAATTGCAGATTTGTAACATCGCGACTGTTCTTTCTCTGACTTGTAACAGTATTGTTACACGACTTTATCAAGATGTTCAAACACTCGTAACACGTTTGACACATCGTCCCACTACCTTTGCACTCGCATTTCACCCACCATGAATGGGTTTGAGATTCGGGTGCTTTAATAGCATATATCGGTATTTCGGAACACTATTTAGATGAGGATAAAATCAATTTTAAAAAGAGAAATAAAATGAGAAACAATGTAATGAGAGCATGCGGCAATAGAGTTGCCATGATGCTGATGGCTGTCTGTCTGATGCTTGCCAACGTGCAGGCGCAAGCACAAAATGCCACAGAATGGGAGAAATTGAAAGGTGAAATCACACTTTATATGACCAACGACATGGGTCGGAATGGCTATTACGACCAAAAGCCGATTGCCGAACTGATGGGCGAAATGGCTGATGTGGTAGATCCGGAAGCAGTACTTGCCGTGGGCGATATCCATCATTTCAATGGAGTGGCATCATTGCAAGACCCACTTTGGATGACCAATTACGAGTTGATCTACTCCCATCCCGACCTCATGCTCGACTGGTTTCCTGTTTGCGGCAACCATGAATATCGGGGCAATACCGAGGCTTTCCTCAACTATGGCAAGGTGAGCCGCCGTTGGATGATGCCTGCCAAATACTACACAAAGGTGTTTTCACATAAGAATACCACCATACGCATCGTATTCCTCGACACCACACCCCTTATCGATTCTTATCGCAAGAATGCCGACACATACCCCGACGCCTGTAAGGAGGATATGCAAGCGCAACTCTCTTGGCTCGACGAAACGCTAAAGAATGCCCACGAAGACTGGGTCGTCGTGGTGGGTCACCACCCCATCTACGCCGAGACAGGCAAGAAGGAAACCGAGCGTCTTGATATGCAGAAGCGCCTGTTGCCTGTGCTCCATAAATATAATAATGTGGCAATTTACGCCTGCGGACACATCCATAATTTCCAGCATATCGAGAAGAAAGGAGATGCTATCGACTATGTGGTCAACTCATCGTCGTCGTTGGCACGCCCAGTAAAACCTATCGACGGCACCGTATTTTGCAGTTCTGCCGATGGTTTTTCTGTCATCACAGCCGACAAGAATCAGCTCCGCATGTCGATGATTGACAAAGAGGGCAAAGTGATTCACACGATAGAAAAAAGCAAATAAAAGGAAGCAGAGAGAAGTATTCTACTGAGACATATATTGAGATGAAAAGATTTTTAATCAGTGCGGCATTGCTTGCCGCCGTGACAGCTACTATCCAAGCCCATACGCTGGATGGATCTGTCAAGGACAACAAAACGGGCGAACCGCTCATCGGAACTGTGATCCGAGTGAAAGAGTTGCCTGAAGTGACCACCACTACAGGCCTCGACGGAACTTTCACCCTGCATGAATTGCCCAACAAGGGAAAGTTCACCCTTATCGTTTCCTACATTGCCTACAAGACTCAGGAGATTGTGGTGGATGTTGCCAAGAAAGACAAACTCGACATTCCGATGACTGAAGATCAGAAGGAACTTGGCGAAGTGGTGGTGACGGGTCATCGCGAATATCGCTCCGACCGTAGTGCCGTAGAAACCGTAAAGGCGGCTGGCAATGTGCTCAACGTGATTAGCCAGCAGAGCATCCAACTGTCTCCCGACGTCAATGTGGCCAGTGTGCTTCAGCGCGTATCGGGTGTCACGATGGAGCGCGATGCGTCGGGTGAGGCTTCTTATGCCATTCTCCGTGGCATGGACAAGCGCTACAATTACACGCTTGTGAACGGGGTGAAGATTCCAAGTCCCGATGACAAGAACCGCTACATCCCGTTGAACATCTTCCCAAGCGACCTGATGGATCGCCTCGTAGTATCGAAGTCGTTGACTGCCGACATGGAAGGTGATGCTGCCGGTGGAGTGATCGATATGGTCATGAAGGACGCTCCTTCACGTTTTCAGCTCCAAGCCAATGCTGCCATTGGAGCGAGCGATTACTTCTGGAAAAACGGCAGAGACTATCTCACAAGCAACCGTTCTGACTATACCCACAAGTCGCCTTACGAGGCTTTCGGTTCGGAATACAAGGCAAGCATGAGCGACTTTAAGAATGGTCCGATGCAACTAAAGAGTCACTCCGCTCCAAGTCCCAACTTCATTGGTGGCATCAGCATAGGCAATCGCTTCTGGAAAGACCGCTTGGGCGTGATAGTTGCAGGTAGCATACAAAACACCTTCCGGGGGACTGAGCGCACTTATAATTCTGTAAAGATGGCTTCGGGCGAACAGGCCATGTATATTTCCAAGCTGCAACACCGCTACTACAGCATCCACGATTTGAATACGGGTGTTCATGCCAAACTGGACCTGACTTTGCCTGGTCACAAGTTGGAATGGTATAATATGTATGTGCATACCAACTCCAAAGGTATCAGATACAGCAATGGCATCGGTACTGAATATATCGGCGAAAACAGTTATACGCAAGATGACGAGATGCGATCTACCTCTACCACGCAAAGCATTTTTGCCACCAATCTGAAGGGCACTCACCATCTCACCAAGGATTTCACCATCGACTGGGCGGGAATTTTTTCTCAAGCCAAAGAGGAGGATCCCGATAGAACCTACGCCACACTGAGCAACACGGTGACTACCGACAACACAGAGGGGGATGCCGTTTCCGGCTCGATCTGGTCGCCCAACAAGACCATTAGCAAGACGTATCCAAAAAATGCGGAACGCCGATTCCAACACAACAGAGATACCGATTGGGCTGGATACATCAACCTCACTTACAACACCCGTTTCGGAAACGATATGGAAGCTATTTGGAAAACTGGTGGGCAGTATCGTCGCAAGGAACGCAGCAACAGATACTATTCCTACATCTTCAATCCTGCCGATACCGAACTGACGTTGGATGACAATAGTCTGGAGCAGTTTGGCCATATCGAATGGACATGCAGAACTCCATACTCGCAAGCCTCACAACTCAACTACGACTCTAAGGAACACATCGGTGGAGCCTATGCCATGATGACCATGAAGAGTCAATTGGGCGAGGTGAATGTTGGTTTCCGCGCAGAACACACCAACCAGATATACACCATGCTGCAACACTTCCGCAACATGGGACAGGTGGGAGAACAGAGCTACTGGGACTATCTGCCCTCTGCCAATATCAAGTGGACACCTACACAAAAGATGAATGTGCGTCTATCCTACTATCGTTCCATCAACCGACCTGGATTCTACGAGATTGTGCCTTATCAGATTCAGGGCGAGGAATATCAGGAGAAGGGTAATCCTAATCTGAAGCGAGCACGCATCGATAATATCGACTTGCGATGGGAGTGGTTTCCGTCAAAGAATGAACAGATACTGGCTGGCGTATTCTATAAATACCTGAAGGATCCTATCGAACAGGTGTTTGTCACTTCCGACGGTAAGATTGGTGCGGGAACCGATGCCTACTATATGCCCGACAATTTGGGAAATGCCAAAAACATGGGTTTCGAAATCGACGTCATCAAGTATATCCGCCACTTTGGTATAAAGGCAAACTACACCTATACCTATTCGAGAATCACAACATCAAAGCGTGAATATCAAGAAGGCAGCGCGGAATATAAGACGGGAGTGACCCAGACCCGACCTCTGGTAAATCAGGCTCCACACACCGCCAACCTCTCTCTGCTGTATAAGGATACCGAACACGGATGGAATGGACAACTCGCGGCTTCGTTCACTGGCACCAAACTGGCATTGGTATCACCTTTCAAAGATGCCGACCAATGGGACAAAGCCATGTTTGGACTCGATCTTAGCGCCGAAAAACAATTCAAGAACGGATTCTCTATCTTCTTCAAAGCCAACAATCTGCTCGATGCCAAACGAGAGAGATACCTCAAGACGGTGAACCCTGCCAACCTTGAATATGAGGGACAGCAGAGTGATAAGACCATCATAGGTACGTATAAATACGGCAGAACATTCCTTTTGGGAGTAAGATATAAACTATAAAAAACAAGAACAAATATGAAACAGATAAATACTTTCGCCTGCATGTTGATCATGGCAACGACAGTGTTCTCAACATCATGCGAGAACGACAATATCAATCCATACGATTACGTAAACAACAACAATCAGGATAACAATAACCAAGGTTCTACCGATGTCATCAAAACATCGTTTGCCGAATACCCCATAGGGTCGCTGGTATGGACCAAAGACACTACGCTGACCGAGAGCATAGAAATTCCGGAAGGCACTTCGCTCTACATCGAACCGGGTGTGACTGTCACTTGCAAGGCTGAAGTGCAAGTGCCCATCGAAATCGTGGTATTGGGCAACCTCTACTGTATGGGTACTGCCGAGAAGCCCGTTGTGTTTACTTCAGACGACAAGAAACCTGAGGCATGGGGTGGTATCATCTGCGGATACAATTCGGAAGAAGTGGTGCTCAACCATGTAGAGATAGCCTACGCAGGAGCAACACCTACAGAAAACTCCATCTCGTTTCAAAGAAAACTCTTCAAAACTACTATCGATGGCGGTGTGCCTGCCTTCCATTTTTGCAATGTAAACGGTAAGTTTGTGATTGCAAACAGTTTCTTCCACGATGCCTACAACGACCTTACCTACTTTACTGGCGGCAATGCCGTCATTGTCAACAGCATCTTTGCTGATTGCGGAAACAAGACCGATGGTGGCGAAGCTATCAACGTGAAGGCTGGATGCAAATTTGATGTGGCTAACAATATCATCTACAATGCCTGCACCAATGCTTTCAAACTCTCAAATGCGGGTAACAGCGAGGTGATTCCTCTCACCGAAATGACCGTATATAACAATACGGTTGTAGATTGTGGATGGCGTCGCGCCAAAAACCAAAAAGGCGGTTCGGTATGGGTCGAGAAGGCTGCAAAGCCCATTTTCGTCAACAATTTAATCTACGATTCACGCTTCGGACTGAAACAACCTAAGCAGGACGGTGCAGATATGGAGCACAGCCGACTCACTCCCAACTATTATTTCGCCTCAACAGAAACGGGTGTGAAACAAATGGAGAAAGGGGCTTCACTCGGCATTTGGTTTGATACCGACATCAAGAGCGGCGTTGCCGGACAACTCGACCCACTATTCGAAAATTTCAAACAAAGCAGTAACATGAATATCAATTGCGAATCAGATGATGTGGAAAAAGGTGCTCCACTCGCCTTCGACAAGGCATGGAACTTCGACGTGAAAGCCGAAAGTCCTGCACGCTCTGGCGGTGTTACCGATTTTGCTCGCCTTTTCCCCAACGGCATTCCTTTCTTTGGCATGAAAAAGGTAGTTTTCTTGGATAACAACAACGATCAGAACTACTACTTCACAGCTCCACTGCCAAGCGCCAGATTCGGAGCAACGATGTAATATCGGTTCGTTGAAAATCGTGCCACCCATAACTATATGTTCATCCATACACTTCTTCGTGTGGGTTGACATATAGATATGGGTGGATTTTATATGCATTATTCACGCACGAAAAATAACTACAACACAATCTATTCGTAGGCATATAGGAATCGCTATTCTCTTGTTTTTGGATAGCCCTAACGATAGTTTCCACACAAACTGGTATCAATGTAAATGCTACACTTGTTTTTTTCAGCGTTTTTCTAACGCCTGACAAAAGTTTTGTCTAACGTTGGATAATGGTTGTGTCAAACGTTGGATAATAGTATTATCAAACGTTGGATAATAGTTGTGTCAAACGTTGGATAATGGTTGTGTCAAACGTTGAAAAGAGTTATATCAAACGTTGGGTAAAAGTTATTTCAAACATTGCGAAAGAGTTGTGTCAAACGTTAGGTAAATGTAGTTTCCAACGATAGGCAATCGATTCAAACACGTCAGACTACCAGGGAAAGAAAAATATAGTTGGTGGTCGATCGGTGGTCGAAGGGTGGTCGATTCCACAACATCGAACACCATATAAGTCTTTACTACTCAGAAACATAACCATCACGGGTGGTCGGTGGTCGAAAAACAACACATCGCGCATGCGCATACGCGCGTGAACATCACGCGAAAGATGAGGGCAACAGGAATACTATGGCTATTATACCAAACCTTTCAAGAAATACCTGAGCATCAAGACTGCAAAAGGATACCTGAAGCGACTGATGTTGCCCAAAGATGCAGAAGACGTAAAATTCTCACCGGAACTCTACAAACGCACAGTGGAATATCTGAGCCACAACGATCCTAAGATGATCTATATCTATGGTGACCTTGACCCATGGGGCGCATCGGGCGTTGCCGGACTACCATTCACCAAAAACAAAACCAACTTGCATGTATATGTTTGCAAGGGTGGTTCACACCGCACACGAATTCTCTCATTCCCCGAACCCACCCGACAGGAAATCATCAACCTCATCAGTGGATGGCTGAAGGAATAGGCAACTGTTCAAAGATAAGAACCAATAAGTGATTCCAACAGGCGAAAGCATTTCAAAAGTAGGGAGTGGTGGCGGGATTCAGAAACGTAGTGCAGATAGGTTTGTAGAGGATTATTAACGAGCAACTTTGCTTGACCGATGTTCTTATTGTAGGAAAACTCCGTATAACGGCATATTTGTGATGTTCTTTTGTTGGCGGTATGGCAGCATAGAATAGCGTATGGCTGATATGTCAGGATGCTCCATGAGATAGTTGTGCAGCGAAGTGGCCTTTATGCTTGTTCCGCCCTTTACCTCTATAGGCAATAGGGCACCGTTGCACTGAACAAGGAAATCCATTTCCATACGAGATGTGTCAGAACTGTAATAGTAGATGTGATTGATGCCTGACGCAAGCAACTGTTGAAGAACATACTGTTCGGTGAACGCTCCTTTATACTCCGTAAACACGTTATCGCCAAGCAACACATCCTTGGCTGCGGTATCTGCCATAGCCCCCATCAGTCCACAATCGCATAGATAAAGCTTGAATGCCGACAAGTCTTCATAAAACTTCAAGGGCAATTCCGGCTTTGTCACCTTTGTTATCTTATACACTAAACCAGCATCCACCAACCATTGTATGGCCAGTTCAAACTCCTTGGCTCTGCCACCCTTCTTCAATACACCATACACAAATTTCTTGTTCTCTTTAGAAAGTTGGCCCAATATCGACTGCCATACCATGTCTATGCGCGGCACCTCTTGCGTAGAAGCATGCTTGGAGAAGTCGCTGGCATAGTTGGAGAGAATTTCGTTCTGTATAGTGCGCACTTGGTTTAACAATCTGTTTTCCACATACGTCTTCACTACTTCAGGCATTCCACCCACGTAATAGTATTGTCGCAAATAGTCTTTCAGTTTCTCATGAAAGGCATTCATCAGCTCATAGTCCTTGCTATGCATAAGTTTTAATAGTTGATCTTCACCCATTGCCATAAGAAATTCCTCAAAATCCATAGGAAATAGTCGCATGGTCTGTACCTTGCCTACAGGAAAAGACACTCCTGTATGCAAGGCTACTCCTAACAACGAACCTGCAACTACAATATGATACTCTGGGGCATCTTCGCAGAAATACTTCAATGCTTCCAATGCTTGTGGAAATGCTTGCACCTCATCTAAGAATATAAGAGTCTTGCCGGGGATTATATCCACTCCGGTCAAAGCACTTAATCCTCTAATAATTCTTGCTGTGTCAAAGTCGCTTGAATATATTGCATGCAGACTCTCATTCCTATCGCAACTGACGTAAACAAGATTATCAAACTCTTTTTGGCCGAATTCTTTTAGAATATAGGTTTTTCCACATTGTCTTACTCCATTTAATACCAATGGTTTACGACGCTCTTGATTCTTCCAATCTACAAGCTGAGTATATATCTTTCTTTTCATAGATTTACACTTTTAGACACATAACAATGGTAACATCTTACACTTTCTGACACATAAAATCATCACAAAGATACACTTTTTGACACATACATCCAAATAAACATAGCAAAACAATTGGGTTATTATGTTTTTTTAAGCATAATATTTAAGCAAGCTTGCTATTCTGCATTCGGTTTGCACTATCTTTGGACCTACAGCCCCAAGATACTCACGTTCGGCAAAGCAGAAGAAAAAATGCTTTTTCTTTTGCTTTTCGCTCACTTAATCGTATCTTTGCAATCTCATTGCTTAGATAGGCTACACCTCGGAAGTACAAAGAAAAAAGTGTTTTTTCTTTGTATTTCTCTCGGTTTGCACTATCTTTGCACGGAAAATGGTTAGATACTGCATCATAACACTAATGGTCTGGCTATCACTTGCCAGCGGAAAGGCACAGACTACAGATGTGCGCTGCCTCGACTTTATGGGTGTGCCCATCGAGGGAGCGGTCGATTCGTTCCTTGTACGCATACAAGAGAAAAACTTCACACCATGGGGAGATTCGGGAGATGGCGAAGACTATTATTTCCGGGGAAACTTCTATGGCATACGTGCCAAACTGATGGTTAGTGCCGATAAAGACACCAAACGGGTTGAATCGATGTATTTCACCGTGGGACCCTATCGTACCAAAGAGATGATGAACCGCAATACGGCTTATTTCCTCCGCAAACTGTCGCAAGACTATGGCAACTATACCACACGAAACGGATCATACTATTTCTTCAACGACTATGGCAATGTGAAAGTGTCTATCACTAAAAACAACGATGGGGCTTCGGATATCAATATCTTCTTCCAACCTACTACTCCTTTTTATAAAGATGCGGTACTGTTGGGACTGAAAGGCAAGGTGCAAGAGGTGATGACCACCAATCCGGTGTCGGAGAATGCCATGGAGCGTTTCGCACGAGACGGCAAGATGGAGAATCCTGACATCATGGAGCGCATATATAATGAATATGGTTATCTGACAAAGGCGAAGATGCTGGAACGCAACGGCACAAGCAGCATCAGTTATGAGTATGATGACAGAAACAGACTGGTGCGCCGCACACTGACCAACGAGAAAGCTGCCATCACCTATGTCAATGAGTATATCTACAACGAAAAGAACGAAATACTCAACGAGAGTCAAAAGGTTTATAATGAACAGAAGGAGTGTCTGATGTCGGTCAATATGCGCAATGAATATACCGCCCACGACGATGACGGCAACTGGACACGCAACCAACTTAACATCGTGTATTGGGAGAAAGATGCACAAAGCCAATCTACCAACGTGGTGCAGACACGCAAGATTCGCTATTGGGATGAATAACAAAACAGGTGCAACACCCTCCTACTCCACATAAACTTCCACATACAACTATCCCACTCATTAGATGATGAAACGGGAACTTCATCAGGAAAAGTGTGGATTACCCTTGACTATTTATCAAAATGTATAAAATATGAAAAAGACAATTATTTTAGCAGTAGCCGTTATTGCTGCAATGTTTGTTGTTTCATGCAATGGCAACAAGACAACAGGTCAGAAAACTGATACAGATAGCCTCAGCTGTGTAGAGAGTGATTCGCTGCAGGCTGATGGCATTGCTATCGAATCGATTACGGGCACCTATGAGGGAACACTCCCCGCAGCAGATTGCCCAGGAATCAAGACTGTCTTGACACTCAACAGCGATAGCACTTACCAGTATGCTGCCGACTACATCGACCGCAAGGATGGACACGACGAGGCAAGTGGCATCTTCAAGGTATCAGCAAATCATGTGATTGAGATTATCCGCCCATCAAGTGGTGAGGCCTCTTACTACAAGGTTAAGGATGACAATAGCCTTATCATGACCGATTCGCTCGGCAACGAGCCTGAAGGAGAAATGGCTAAACACTATGTGCTGACAAAGAAAAACTAAACTTCAAGCAGAAAGCACTCACGCTATCATACGAAACGAGTCCACGGAAACCATGTTTCGTGGACTCGTTGTTTTTGTCTTCTTATTCAAGAATAATCAATATCAGGACATCTACACTTGCTTCCGATTCCATCCCACACACCATTTCAACATCTTTATCTATTATCTCAACCAGCAGAAATGAAAGAACCGAAAAAGAATGTGTTACACCGCATGACCATTACTACATATTTTATATGTATCTTTGCATCATCCTAAAACAATTAAACTAAAGACATGAAGATCAAACAAAAGATTGTATGGGTTGCTCTTGCTGCAATCAGCGCAACAACCGCTCAGGCACAGGGTTTGAAAGATGCCTACAAAGACTATTTCACTATTGGTGTGGCTGTCAATAAGCACAATATTGCACAGCCTGAACAAATCGCACTGATCAAGCGCGAATTTAACAGTGTGACTGCCGAGAATGATATGAAACCTATATCGGTACACCCGAAAGAAGGTGTATGGAACTGGGGGGCTGCAGACAGTATTGCCAACTTCTGCCGACAGAATGGTATCAAACTGCGCGGACATTGTCTGGTTTGGCACAGCCAGTTCTCCGACTGGATGTTTACCGATAAAAAAGGTAAGGAAGTGAAAAAAGAGGTGTTCTACCAACGCTTGCGCGAACATATCCATACAGTGGTCAACAGATATAAGGACATTGTATATGCATGGGATGTGGTCAACGAAGCCATGAACGACAACAACATGATGCGCTTCCGTCCTGGACAGGAGCCTTCTCCCTATCGCCAAAGTCGTCTGTTCAAACTTTGTGGCGATGAATTTATTGCCAAAGCTTTTGAATATGCCCATGAGGCAGACCCCAACGCTCTGCTGTTCTATAACGACTACAACGCTGCAGACCCCAAGAAGTGCGAGCGAATATACAATATGGTGAAGAAGATGCAGGATGCCGGTGTACCTATCACTGGTATTGGTATGCAGGGGCACTACAACATCTATGGACCATCGGAAAAGGATGTTGATGCTGCACTGACCAAATATTCTCAGTTGGTAAAACATATCCACATCACCGAACTCGACATCCGTACCAATGAGGAAATGGGTGGACAGTTGCAGTTCTCACGTGGTCAAGCCGTAGCACAGCCCGCATATATTGCTGCACTGCAGGAAGACCAGTATGCACGTGTGTTCCGCGTATTGCGCAAACACAAGGACGTGATTGACAACGTAACATTTTGGAATCTTTCTGACCGCGACTCCTGGCTTGGCGTGAATAACCATCCGTTGCTCTTTGATGCAAACTACAAAGCCAAGAAGGTATATAGCGTAGTAAAGGACTTCAATGTTGCACTCGACCAACATCAGCCTAAGGAAGACTTTGTACCCAGTTCAAAGAACCAGCCTGGACAACAGTATCCTATGGTCAACTCTGAGGGTTATGCCCGTTTCCGCATTGTCGCTCCAGATGCCAAATCTGTTATTGTAAGTCTCGGATTAGGTGGTCGTGGCGGTACAGTACTGCGCAAAGACAAGGACGGCGTATGGACTGGAACTACAGAAGGTCCTATGGATGAAGGTTTCCACTATTATCACCTGACCATTGATGGTGCTGTGGTAAACGACCCAGGTGCCAACAACTACTATGGTTCATGCCGTTGGGAGAGTGGTATTGAGATTCCTGCCCACGATCAAGCATTCTATGAGAACCGCATGAATGTGGCTCATGGTCATGTACAACAGGTATTGTTCCCCTCAAAAAGCACCAACACCGTGCGTCGCGCTTTTGTCTATACTCCACCGACGTATGGCAAAAACAAGA
Source organism: Prevotella sp. P3-92 (assembly GCF_002251205.1). Lineage (NCBI taxonomy): Bacteria > Pseudomonadati > Bacteroidota > Bacteroidia > Bacteroidales > Prevotellaceae > Prevotella > Prevotella sp. P3-92. The sequence continues at coordinate 31,287 of NZ_NPJE01000072.1, forward strand.
AAGAACGCTTCCCTGTGCTCTATCTGCAACACGGATGGGGCGAGGACGAAACAGCTTGGAGCAACCAAGGTCATGCCAACCTGATAATGGATAACCTGATTGCAGAAGGTAAGTGCAAACCGTTTATCATTGTGATGACCTACGGCATGACCAACGATGTGCGCTTCGGACATATCAATAAGTTTGATGCCAAGGAGTTTGAAACCGTATTGGTGGATGAGCTCATTCCTTATATTGATGCCAATTTCCAGACCAAGGCTGACCGCAGCAATCGTGCAATGGCAGGATTGTCAATGGGTGGTTTTGAAACCAAACTCATCACCATGCGCCGCCCAGAGGTGTTTGCATACTGGGGACTGCTGAGCGGTGGACAGTATGAACCTGCCGATCTGAAAGATAAGGGCGAGGTGAAACTGATCTTCCAAAGCTGTGGTAGCAAAGAGCGTCCCGAAGCCATCAACGCTTCAACAGCTCGCTTGAAAGAAGCTGGTTTCAACGCTGTGGGACATATCTCTGAGGGCACAGCCCACGAGTTTCTGTCATGGCGCCGTGCCCTGCACACTATGGCACCGCTGCTCTTCAAATAAAGCATATAGTCAAAAATACTATAATGAAAAAATCTATCTTATCATTACTTATGCTCTGCTGTGCCATCGTGATGATGGCACAGCCACAGAGCGCATCAGGCGGATTCAAAATGCCCGAAACCAATCCGCAGTACAAGGATTTGAACTATGCAGGCGATAGTTTGGAAGCTCACCGACTGGACATCTATCTACCTGCTACAGGTCATGAGAAGTATAAAGTGGTGATGGTAATATATGGTAGCGCATGGTTTGCCAACAACATGAAGGCCATGGGCTATCTATCAATCGGCAAACCTCTGGTGGATGCCGGCTTTGCCGTAGTAAGCATCAACCATCGTAGTAGCGGTGACGCAAAATTCCCTGCACAGATCAACGATGTGAAAGCCGCCATCCGCTATATTCGTGCCCATGCCGAGGACTATCATCTCGACACCTCGTTCATCGGCATCACAGGATATTCTTCTGGTGGTCATCTGTCATCGCTGGCTGGTGTAACCAACCACATGAAGACACACACCGTAGGTAAGACCACGGTAGATATCGAAGGCAATGTAGGGCATTATACAGACTATTCCAGTGAAGTGGATGCTGTAGTGGATTGGTTTGGACCAGTCGATATGGCAACTATGGAACGCTGCGAGACTGTAAAAGATGCCAAATCACCAGAAGCCGCACTGATAGGTGGTGCGCCTGCCGATATGCCTGACATGATTTCACTCACCAGTCCTTACAGCTACGTCACACCAAACATCCCTCGTTTCCTCGTCATACATGGCAATTCCGACAGCGTAGTGCCTTACTGTCAGAGCGAGCGTTTTGCTGCGGCACTGAAGAAAAACGGACGGTTGGAAAAGTTCATCACCGTGGAAGGTGGCGAGCATGGTCCTGTGACATTCAACGAAAATACCTTCAACGAAATGGTGACGTTCTTCCAACAAGAGGCCAAAGCCAAGCAAACACTCGCTAACCAAGAAGGACAGCCTTCACTCTGGAATATCCGCGGACAACAGTATCCTAAGGTATTGGCCGACCATCGTGTGGTATTCCGCGTCAAGGCTCCTACTGCCAAACATGTGCAGATAGACCTTGGACGAAAATATGATATGTATAAAGACCGTGATGGCATATGGACTTGTGTGACCGATCCGCAGAGCGAAGGATTCCACTACTATTTCCTCGTAATAGACGGAGTACGTGTGGCAGATCCGCAGAGTGAATCGTTCTATGGCTGTTCGATGATGACCAGCGGTGTAGAGATTCCCTATGATGACATCAAAGCTCCACGCTTTGCCCAACGTGATGTTGCTCGTGGCGACGTACACCGCAAACGATACTTCTCAAAGGTTGACAACAAATGGAAAACCATGTATATCTATACCCCTGCTGCCTACGATACCAATCCCAAAGCCACCTTTCCCGTGCTCTATCTGCAACATGGTGGCGGTGAGGACGAACGCGGATGGAGCAACCAAGGACTGACAGACATCATTCTCGACAACTTGATTGCCGATGGCAAGGCTGTGCCAATGGTTGTAGTGATGATGGATGGCAACACCAGCGACTTTACTGCCGAATGGACACAAGAGGGGATTCCTTTCGTAGAGAAGAACTTCCGAGTGAAGAAAGGCATGAAGTATCGTGCCTTAGCTGGACTGTCAATGGGCGGAATACATACACTCAACGCCTTGGTGTCAAGTCCTGACCTGGTGAGCTATGCCGGTGTATTCAGTTCGGGATGGTTTAAAGAACGAGTACCTTGGGCATCGTTTATTGATACGGAGGCATGTTACAAAACGCTGAAAGAAAAGGTTGCCATCTACAATAAGAACCTCAAGAAACTTTGGCTGTCAATGGGCGGAGAAGAAGACATCGCCTATGAAAACTGCAAAGCCATGCGTGCACGCTTTGACGAAATGGGTTTGAAATACGACTACTACGAGTACCCAGGCGGTCACACTTGGCCTGTATGGCGCGAAAGCATCTATCAATTTGCACAACTGATTTTCAAATAATTCATTACTTTTGATTCAACATGGACTGCTCCGGTGATGGAGCAGTCCATGTTTTCTTTGTATTTTCCATCCTGCATCTATCCTTTTTCTGTCAACAACCGAAAAAAAATTGTCGTCATAGAGAATAGTATCAAACTGTCAGACAAAACAGCAACACGCTTAGTCTTGCAGATTTCCAAATAAATGTTTGGTCATTACAATTATAAGGTATAATTTTGCAAAACAAACCCCAATGATATCCAACATGCACCGAAACCACCAGATGCGTACGAGTATGACCAACTATCAGTTCTCACGTATGGGTGATAAGGAAGCGGAGATACGCTCTATAAGAGATAAATGAGCGATAAGAAACCTGTAAAGACGACAAAGAAGGAATAACAAACTTACAGCAAATCCAAAAAACGCCTTAATATGACACAAGAAAACAACCCACACAACTATCTGAGACTACACATCGGCATACTGTTGGCGGGAGCTACCGGTATCTTCGGGCGTATCATCGCACTAACAGAGATTCCTTTAGTTTGGTATAGAATGCTTATTGCAGCCATCGTACTATGGATTGTAATGCGCATGAACCACCGCGTCAGCATACCCGAACGCCACCAACTTGCACGTATTGCTGGATGTGGCATACTACTGGCTATTCACTGGGTATTGTTCTACGCCAGTATCAAAGCATCAAACGTAAGTATCGCTGTGGTCTGTATCGCACTCAACGGATTCTTTACTGCCATCATCGAACCGCTCATCGGACACCGACGCATGTCGTGGCATGAACTGGCACTCAGTCTTCTCACTCTGGCAGGCATCCTACTTATCTTCGGTCTGGATACCAGACATCGCACAGGTATCATCATCGGTACATTCTCATCGCTGTTCTACACTTTATTCTCCATTACCAGCAAACGTGTACAACAGCAAACCGGACGCTCAAGCAGCACCATGCTACTCTACGAATTGCTGGCAGGATGGGGCGCTCTGACAGTCATCTTGCCAATATATCTCCACCTCTACCCCACCGCAACACTATTGCCTACGGGTATCGACTGGGCCATGATATTGATGTTTGCATCGGTGTTTACCATCGGTCCGTTCCTCACACAGCTACAAGCACTACGCACCATATCAGCATTCACCGTCAATCTGAGCTATAACCTCGAACCGCTTTATAGCATCGTACTCGCCATGATGCTCTTCGACGAAGGACAAGAACTCAATGGCGCATTCTGGTTTGGCGTACTGCTCATCATCCTTTCGGTAGTATTACAAACAGCATTATCAAGGCGAGCCGAAGCAACAATCTGCGGTAAATGATACTTACAGATAGTCAGACAACCAATTAGGATTTATTATCGGCAAAAGAAACATTATCTTATTGATTGATCACTCATCTCTCTTCAAAAGCGTTTAGCTGTTCTTTGTGCAGAATTTATGTAAAAGAGTCTATAGACAAGTTAAATAAAGCTAAATTTCAGCTCAAAGAGTGACAAAGAGTGACAAAGGCGGACATCATCCTTTTGCACTCGAAATTCCCCTTCCGTCCATCGCAGATCCCAAGCACAGCAAAATCTTTGTGCCTGCCACAGAAGGCAAAAAGATTGATGAAGAGTTTCCCAACTTCAAATCGTGGGCAACAAGCGACGGTCAGAATTCACAAGACTGGTATATGCATCGCAAATAAAGGCCCTAATGAATCATTAAGACTGGACAGTCTATAACACACAGACACAAACTAAACTGTCATCAGATAACGTGAAGACCTCGACACCCTTTATAGGATGCCGAGGTCTTATTACATTCTTACAGCTACTAATTTTATTTTATCCTGATACTTTCCAGTCATTAAGACCAGAAATGTTTTCTATTGAAGATTGTATGTATGTGAGGTTTTATCTTGCGCCATTCATCACATGGCGGCACATCTTCTGACGCTGACGAATAGCTTCGGGACTGTTATTACCCTGTTGTCGACAATTGCGATCTACCTGATGCTTACAGTATTTATGTTTTTTGTTCTTAGGATACTTAGCATAGATATGGTGCACATAAGCATGGTCACGCCAAGAGATGGGACGGTAGAAATAATAGGTGTTTTTATATTGATGCCATTGACGTTTGTTGAGCAACGACTTAATCTTTTTGTCTCTACTCTTACATCCTCTACCCTCTATGTCACGGTAACTGCTAATACCATCCAGATAAACAAGGTTGATGCGCAACAGTTCTTGACTCTGAACACGGGTCAATCCGAGTTCGGCTGTCATTATTCGGGTGATATAACTGGCCTCATCCTTCGCATGTTCGAGGCGTTGTGCTTTTGCAGAAACGGCAAACATCAGGATTGTTGCCATTGCGAATACCATTCTTTTCATAACTCTTCGATGTTTGGGTTATACCATGTTTATTATCTCTTCCAGAGCCAGCACGTGAGCGCAAACTCGTATCGTTTGACTTCTGATGGTGCAAAGATACGGAAAAGATGACAATAGAGTCAAGGGGAAATTCATAAACAATAATAGGAAAAACCCTATCGATAGCAGGGAAACATGTATAAAGCACAATCCGTCATGTGATATCCACTGTACATTTCCAGCATGCTACTCAAGTTGATTAATAATAACCAAAAAAGGAGCACCCTTATGGGATGCTCCTCCAATAATATCGGATTGTGCTTAATGCCTATCTACGGATTACTCAGCAGAAAGGGTGAAGCGCTTGAAGTCAACGATCTTGAGATCCTTGTCCTGCTTAGCGAGCCACTGTGAAACAGAAGCTTTGTCGCCATCACCGAACTGGAACTCCTGGTCAACGAGACAGTTCTCTTTCAAGAACTTCTGTACGCGACCCTTAGCGATGTTGTCGATCATGTTCTCGTTGAGTGAAGCAGCCTTCTCAGCAGCAGCCTTTACCTTGATTTCGCGAGCCTCTTTAGCCTGCTCCTCAGTAATCCAACCCTTTTTCATGTTGCTCTCGATGTGTTCGTCTGAGTCAACGTGAGCGGGATTGATACCGGCCTTCTTCAGCATGTTCTCAACATACTTCTCAACCTGCTCAAGCTTGGTCTTCTCAACAGCAGTCTTGTACTCCTCGTCGAGAACAGCCTGAGAAACCTTTGAAGCATCGAGTGCTACGGGCTTCATGGCAGCAACCTGCATAGCGAGCTTGTGGCCAATCTCTGCAACGGGTTTGTTGGTTTGTACCATAGTAGCAAGAGTATGCTTGCCCATGTGGTCGTAAACCTCGATATTCTCACCTTCGAGAACATTGTAACCGTCGAGTTCCATCTTCTCACCGGTGATACCTGAACGCTGAGTAACAGCGTCCTGAATCTTCTGACCATCAGCGAGAGTCAGCTCCTTCACAGCTTCGATGTCCTTAGCCTTAGCAGCTACAGCAGCATCGAGGATGCTCTGAGTGAGGGCGATGAAGTCAGCACCGTTGGCAACGAAGTCAGTTTCGCACTTCAGGGCGATGATAGCAGCGAAGCCATCAGCAACCTTTGCAAGAACACAACCGTTTGAAGTTTCGCGGTCGCTACGCTTTGCAGCGATAGCCAAACCACGCTCACGGAGCAGTTCCTTAGCTTTCTCGAAATCGCCTTCAGCCTCGGTCAGCGCTTTCTTAACGTCAGCCAGACCAGCACCAGTCATAGTGCGGAGCTTCTTGATATCTTCAATTGAAATAGCCATAATCTTTTTGCTTTTTTAGAATTGATGATTAAACCTTTAATTACTCTGCAGCAGGAGTATCCTCTTTTGCCTTAGGAGCTTCCTCTGCGGGAGCTTCAGCAGCCTTGCGAGGCTTGCGTGCAGCACGCTTAGCTTTTGCCTCGTCAGCATCAGCCTCAGCCTGTGCGTCTGCAGCTTTCTCGTCGGCTTTCTCTACCTTGCGCTCTTCGAGACCTTCGTTGATAGCCTGGCAGCAAGCATTGAGGATAACCTCTACGCTGTCCTTAGCGTCATCATTGGCAGGAATTACGAAGTCGATGTTGTTGGGGTTAGAGTTGGTGTCAACGATACCGAATACGGGGATACCCAGACGGTTAGCCTCGCGAACGGCAATCTGCTCTTTCAGCACGTCAACAACGAAGAGTGCAGAAGGCAGACGAGTCAGGTCAGCGATAGAACCGAGGTTCTTCTCCAACTTGGCGCGCTGACGGGTAATCTGCAGCAACTCACGCTTTGAGAGGTTGCTGTAAGTACCATCCTGCATGAGCTTATCGATGTTCGCCATTTTCTTTACGGCCTTGCGGATAGTCGGGAAGTTGGTAAGCATACCACCCGGCCAGCGCTCAATAACATAAGGCATATTCACGCTCGAAGCCTTCTCGGCGATGATTTCCTTAGTTTGTTTTTTAGTAGCGACGAACAGTACTTTCTTGCCGCTCTTGGCAATCTGCTTCAATGCTTCAGCAGCCTCGTCAATTTTAGCTGCAGTCTTGTGGAGGTCAATGATATGAATACCGTTACGCTCTGTGTAGATGTACTGAGACATAGCGGGATTCCATTTGCGCTTCATGTGACCGAAGTGACATCCGGCCTGAAGCAATGTATCAAAATTAGTTCTTGACATTGTCTTAATGCTTTAAAATTGTTGTTTACTTTCTTTTTAATTCTTGTTGTTAGAACCAGCCGGCAGGTAATCCTATGATGGAGTCCTACCAGTTTAGATACTAAACGTGTCCAGTAGATATTAACGCTTACTGAACTGGAAGCGACGACGTGCCTTGGGCTGACCTGGCTTCTTACGTTCAACCTCACGTGAATCGCGGGTCAGGAAGCCTTGTACCTTAAGGGCCTTCTTGTCTTCTGCATTAACCTTAACGAGTGCACGGGCAATAGCGAGGCGGAGAGCCTGGCTCTGACCAGTGAAACCACCACCGTCGAGGTTAGCCTTGATGTCATATTTCTCAGCCACTTCGAGCAGGTTCAGCGGCTGCTTAACCACGTACTGCAGGATAGCTGAAGGGAAATATACACTGATATCTTTCTTGTTGATCGTGATTTTGCCTGTGCCTTCGCTCAGGTAAACGCGAGCTACAGAGCTCTTACGACGACCGATTGCATTAATCATTTCCATCTTCTATCTTATTATTTATACTGGTTAATATCAATTGCTTTGGGCTTCTGTGCCTCGTGGTTGTGCTCAGTTCCTTCATAGATGTAGAGGTTGTCGAGCAAGCTACGGCCGAGTGGGCCTTTGGGAAGCATACCTTTGACAGCGTGCTTCAAGATACGCTCAACGCCGAATGGCTGCTTGCGCAACATGGCGGGAGAGGTGAAGCGCTGTCCACCGGGATAACCAGTGTAGCGGGTGTAAACCTTGTCGGTTTCCTTTTTGCCGGTGAAAACCACCTTAGCGGCATTGATGATGATAACGTTGTCGCCACAATCTACGTGTGGTGTGTAGTTGGGCTTGTACTTTCCGCGGATGAGCTTAGCTACTTTAGAAGCAAGGCGACCAACAACCTGGTCTGTGGCATCAATAACCACCCACTCCTTCTTAGCTGTTTCCTTGTTAGCGGAAATAGTCTTGTAACTCAAAGTGTTCATTTTACTTTTTAATTTAACTACTAAAAAACATTTAATTCTCTTTTCTCTTATGCACAGACAAATACCACGGCAGAGGTCTAACTCCCTGCAGCAGTCTAACGTCTTGTGCTGAATCGTGATTCACAAACCGCTTTGCCCGGCCAAAGGCACTGCTATTTACACACGGTTCACGGGGATTCTAAGTCTCTCCCCAATAATCGGACTGCAAAGTTACGACTTTTCTTTTGATAGTCAGAGTGTTTAAGCTTGAAGATTATTATATTTATGATTATTTAACATTCGACAAAGAATCGTCCTCTTCGTCAGGTTCCTCGCCCTCAAGTTCCTTGATGCGGGTCTTGGCATCGGCAAGATCTGACTTGGACGAAGCAAGCTCCACCTTCAGATTGTGTATCTTCTTGTCCTTTTGGCATATGACACGGTTGAGACGTCCAATCTCCTCAGTCTTCTTGGAGTCGGACTTCTCAAGCTTACGCAGACGCTGATTAATCGAGCGTAAAATTTCGTCTATGTCTGTACACGGTCTTGCCATTCATCTGCAATGATAGGCATTTCTTGTGAAATGACCAAATGCGGTTTCACATCCATTACCGGAAGTTTTGCGTTTGCCCGAAACGCAAAATAGGCTCTCGTTGACGACTGTCTGCTTGAAGACATAATTTGGCTGCGCAAGTATGCCACACCCACAGGCATCCTAATAGATCTAAAATTTGACAAATGTAGGCTACACATACATAAGACCATACATACAAACCGCTTTAACAATGATTTTGTTTTGGAACAAAATCAAGTTTGTGAATTATTAACGAGTTCAGTTGACTATCTTATGCTGTGGGGGGCTGAGTAGTTACATTCATGAGTACTAACCATACACTGTAAACGCGCAGCAAGCGTATGGTTATTTATTAGTAATATGCCTCAGTACAAAGCAATATTTTTACTTCATAAAAACATATATAACATGCATAAACACGCCATTTGTTACCGTTTTTTTGTTAAAAACTTCAAATTCATTTGGTCGTTTCATAAATAATATTTAATTTTGAAGCGGTTTTCATGAAACATGCAGTTTCCTATAACATGATGAGTAGAGACTTATCGCTGAATTGTTACTTGGACTGCAGAATCCACGCCGACATGATGCGCTCACAGATTTTTTTAGTGTGTATGAGGTTCCGCATAGGCTAAGGGATATAAACCACAGAGGTAATGAGAGCCACTATTTATGGGAAGCGTTTATCATGCGCTTTGTAGCTTGACGTCTTGAAATTCTCGCAAAGTTTCAAAATGATTCAGTCACGTGACGAAGCAACGATAGATGCTCATGGGATGTTTTTATAATGCCCTGATATCATGCTGTACGTTGTTACTTTATAATAATGTACGTGTATGGTATAATGGGATTTTTATATCAACAATCGGCGTGGGTTTCTGACGTTGCTCGTTCTTGACTGAATGGGCAATGCGAGAAGCCTCAAGACGTAGGACGAGTGACAAGATCAGACTCCTACGCTTTTTGTTTATAGTCAATAACTTTTTCATGTAACAATGTATTATTGCCGATACTTGGGAGTCAGTTGGCCAGTTAAACACGTATGAAAAAGATTGCGTTTACACTTTTATTACTAGTTAGCTGTGCATCCTCAATGTTTGCACAGGCTAAATTTGAGCATGCACAGACACGTATTCAAGAGGGTATGTCTGAGTTTTTTGTTCGTCCTATGGTAGCCGAACTTCAAATGCTCAACAAAGATTGCCAAGAATGGTCTTTCAACATTTTCCCTGGTGTTCCTCTTTCCGACATCAGTGTTGACATGCTTGAAAATGCCAAGGCTAACGCAGCATTTAAAGCCACAAAACTTGCTGGTGCAGACATTATTCTTGGTGCTACTTTCTATGTTATTAACAACGAAAAAGCTAAAGGACTGGATGTTACCGTACGTGGTTATCCTGCCAAGTATGTGAAATTCCACAACTATGGCGAAGGACAACTTGGCGCTGACGACTCTAAGTGGATTACTCCATTGCAGGATGGCGCTCGCATACGTGCCATATCTGTTGACAACAAGCAGAACAAGGCTGTACAACGAAACACAAACAAGTAAATTTCAATATTAATTTTAAATTTTAAAGACAATGAAAAAATTATTAGTTCTGGCTATCGCCTCAATCATGAGCCTCGGCGCTTCAGCCCAGCTCATTACCTCAAACACCATGACTTATTCTCACAAAAAGGGCAGTGGTTACAACCGTATTGGTGCATCGTACAATTCAATCAGTACTGATGCCGAAGGTTCTGGATCTGTCAGTGGAGCTTCGTTGTCATGGACCAAAGGTATCTCTGTTTCTAAAAGCATGCCTCTATACATAGAGACTGGTATTGGTGCCACTTACGCATTTGATGAATTAAATGCCCTCACAGCCACTATTCCTTTGAACGTAACATACAAGTTACCAGTTACCGAGGGCATCAAGATTGCTCCTTTGGCAGGTTTGACTTTCAATGGAAACATTTTATCAGACGCTGATGACGTGAAGGTCTTTAGCCTTGGTTGGCAGGCTGGAGTTAATGTAGAGTTGGGTAAATTCTATGTTGGTGTAACTTATGGTGGTGGTCTGACCAATTATGCAGGAAACGAGTCATACAGTTGCAAATTGAACAATCTTGCAGCCACTGTCGGTATCGTATTCTAACAAAAAAAGAATAACTTAATGGTCTGCCGAACATCTGTTACTATAATGGATGTTGGGCAGATTATTTTCTTTAACAATAAAGAGATGATGATATGAAATTCATGATTTTGACAGCATTAATGATGACGTCTATTACCTTTGCACATGCACAAGAGAGCTACACCTTGATTAAAGAAGGCAACAGCTATATTTGCAAAGGTTCTCAACCATGCAAATATGACGAGAAAGCGACCTTCGGAAGCGCTGCACTCTGGGCAATAGAGAAATCAAGCAACATCATTGAGAATACACTGAAGTGTGATGCGAAAAAGCTATCATTAAGCGTCGGTTGTAGCATTGAAGAAAGCGAAAACTCAGACAAGGCTTATACCTTTCAACTCAACATTGGGGTAAACAAGGGGAAGATAGAATTTCTTGTAAAAGACGTAAAATGTATTCCAAAGGGTGTTATGGCTGTATTCAAGACCGTATCATTAGACAAGTTGAATTTAGAGAAGAAACCCCAGAACAAGGAATATGTTGATAAGTTTTCTGTTTTATGCAATCAGTTTATGCAACAAACAATGAAAGAAATCCTTGGAGAAAATATTGATTTGTCTCATTGGGAAGCCATTATCAATGGACAAGTAGTAAAAGGTATGAACCCCAACGAGGTTATATTGGCAAAGGGTAAACCCCTTACAGTCACAGAAAACTCACAACGTACCATGTGGTCTTATGAATCTGGCAGCATCGTTATGATAGAAAACGGAATTGTTAGCGGCGTCATAAACTAAAAAAAAATAATAATTCATCATGAGAGTGTGTCATAAACAGACACACTCTCACCTTTTTTACTTAGCACACACTAATAATGATGGTCAGCATAAAATATGCTTCGGTCCATATATAATATTTAAGGATCGCGCACGCGCACTCGCGCGCACGCGATGTCGTAAAAATCGACCACTCGACCACCTCTATAGTCTAACATGCAGTAGTTTAGAACTTTAAGTGGTGGTCGAAACTATTATCATCGACCACCCTTCGACCACCGGATTGCCATCGATTATCAACACTGACCAAGCAAAGCAAGTCCTGCATATCGATATATAAGTTAGAGATGTTGTTTATCATCGTTTTTCACAACCTTGATAATACCTTTATCAAACGTTGGGCAATACCTTTGTCAGATATTGGACAATACCTTTATCAAATATTGGACAATACCTTTGTCAAACGTTGGACAATATCTTTTTCAAACGTTAGATAATATCTTTTTCAAACGCAGAAAAGACCTTTTTCAATCGTTTCGAAACAGTCTTGACAAATGTTCGAAAACACTCTTAACAAACGTTAGGCAATACCTTTACCAAAGGTTGGGAAATGTCTAACTATACGTATCTTGGACTGAGATATGAAATTCGACGAATTTTGGCGGTGGTCGATGGGTGGTCGATAGAAACAGCTTCGACCACAGCATAAAACACTGTATGATAATGCGATACACACTTCCGTGGTCGTGTGGTCGAAATTTTCTGAAAACTAAAATTTTTAGAGAATGTCATAAGCATCGTGGCATTCCACCTGATGAAAGTTCCACTAAAGACAAAGCGCTCACGCACGTACCTATTCATATATACGTGCATGAGCGCTTATGTTATTTGATAGCTGTTCTGTCCTATGATTATTACATGATACCAATCCAACGCAACACATCGTTGAGGTTAGCCACAATCATAAGGAGCATGAGTAAGGCAAGTCCCACATAATTGGCACGTATCATGAAGTTTTCGGATGGTTTACGACGTGTGATAATCTCATAGATGAGGAAAAGCACATATCCGCCATCGAGGATAGGTATGGGCAGAATATTCATAAATGCCAGAATGATAGACAGGAATGCGGTCATCTTCCAGAAGAGATACCAATCCCATGTTGAGGGGAAGAGATTTCCAATGGCTCCGAATCCTCCGAGACTCTTAGCGCCATCGGCAGTAAACACATATTTCAGGTCGTCAACATAGGAACCAAGCACATGCATGCCATATTTGACACCAGCAGGGAAGCTCTCAAAGAATCCATATTTCTGTGTATATGGTTTATAGAGACCCGCTACGCTCTGTACGGTGAATCCCAAACGCATATCGGCAGTGAGCGTCACCACGGCAGTATCGGTTTTTACGCCATTGGTAAATACCACAGGGATGGTGCGCACTTTGAGGCTATCGGCAGGCGATTTAGCATCTGCCAACAGGTCGGAGCGACGATCCAACTGGTCGATAATCTCATTGTATGAATCCACTGCATGTCCATTGACCGCCAGTATTCGGTCGCCTTTCTTCATTCCAATTTGCGATGCAGGCATATTGGGCACGACAGAGTCTGCCACTGCAGGAAGGAGCGGACGCACGAACGAGGGTTCTGCCTTCATCATATTCAGGAGATTCAGGTCACCAGGCAGATTCACCGTCACGGTTTTTCCCTGACGAATCACCTCCACCTGTTGTGCTGCAGCGATATCGCGATACAGGTCGGCACTAAAATCTTTGAAGGCGCCCTTCTCTGTTCCCACGAGAATATCACCATCGCGGAAACCGAGAGCCTTAGCCTCTTTATTAAACTTCATACCGCCAGTCATGTCTTTCACTGGCACATAGGTATCTCCCCAATAGAAGAGAATCATGGAGTAGATAAACAGCGCAAGGAGGAAGTTGACCAGCACACCGCCTATCATGATCAGCAATCGCTGCCATGCCGGTTTGCTTCTGAACTCCCAAGGCTGTGCGGGTTGCTTCATCTGGTCGGTATCGAAGCTCTCGTCGATCATACCGGCAATCTTGCAATAACCGCCAAGGGGAATCCATCCGATACCATATTCAGTGTCGCTGTTTTTGGGTTTAAATTTGAAAAGACTGAATTTCCAGTCGAAGAACATATAGAACTTCTCTACTTTCACTCCAAAAAGTTTCGAGAAGAAGAAGTGACCACCTTCGTGCAAGAGCACCAAGATAGAGATGGCCAACATCAGTTGTAGCAGTTTAATAAGAAAAACTTCCATTCGTTATTTGTGTCTATTCGATTTTTATTTATTCATGAGTTCTGTTGCTATGCGCCTTGCCTCGGCATCGGTCGCAATATATGTATCATAGGTAGGCGAAGCATCGTAGGTGCAACGTTGCATGGTTTCGGCTATGATGTCGCTCATCTGCAGGAATCCACACTTATCTTCAAGGAATCCGCGATTGACAATTTCATTAGCTGCGTTGACGATACAAGGCATGTTTCCACCCTTCTCAATGGCCTCGAAAGCCAGTGCCAAGCAACGGAATTTTTTCAAGTCGGGCTCAAAGAATTCAAGGCTGCGGGTCTTAAACAGGTCGAGGCGCTCACCAGAGAGCGTCAGACGTTTGGGATAAGAGAACGCATACTGTATGGGCAGTCGCATATCGGGCACTCCGAGTTGCGCTTTGACCGCACCGTCATCAAACTGCACAGCCGAATGGACAATGCTTTGCGGATGTACCAATACCTGAATTTGCGAGGCTTTTACACCGAAGAGCCACTTGGCTTCGATGACTTCGAAGCCCTTGTTCATCATCGATGCCGAGTCGATAGTAATCTTCGCTCCCATGTCCCATGTAGGATGTCGGAGTGCATCTGCCTTGGTCACCTGTGCCAACTGCTCAATGGTAAAGTTGCGGAAGGGGCCTCCAGAAGCTGTCAGCAGTATCTTGTCGATGCGGTTGACATCCTCGCCCACAAGACTTTGGAATATTGCCGAGTGTTCACTATCTACTGGCAGGATGGGCGCATGATACTGCGTAGCCAGATTACCAATCAGTTCTCCAGCCACAACAAGCGTTTCCTTGTTGGCCAGTGCAATGGTCTTTCTTGCTTTGATGGCATGGATGGTGGGGGTCAGTCCAGCAAATCCCACCATGGCAGTGAGTACGATATCAATCGGTTTAGCCTCTACTATCTCGTTGATGGCCTGTGCTCCAGCATAGACTTTCACGTCGGGAATATCGTCGGTGAGTCGTTTGAGTTCATCGTAACGTGCCTCATTGGCAATAACGATAGCTGCCGGATGAAAGCGATGAGCCTGCTCGGCGAGCAGTTCCACACGGTTGTTTGCCGTGAGACAATACACCTCATAGAGGTCGCTATGCTCTTCGATGACCTGCAGAGCCTGTGTTCCTATGGAACCTGTAGATCCGAGGATGGCAATTTGTTTCTTTTTCATATCTCTAACAATCCCTCTGGGATAATTGTTTTTATGGTTCTTTCCGTGGTGTCAATATAGTGTATTAGGTCGTCAGAAGCCGGAATGAGTCGTCCGTCTTCGAGTTCAAAGAGGATGTTATGGGTTGAATCGTCAATCGATGCAATGCGTCCCACCTCTTTTCCTGTATCAGCATCCACGAGCATGAATCCCACGAGCATAGACAGTGAAGGCATGGCGTCCTCCTCTTCTGCCAGACTTCTTGGGAAATAGACATCACACCCTGTGAGTTCTGCTGCCCGTTGTTGGGTATCGACATCGCAGAATTTGATGAGTGCGAGACTGTCTGAACGGAAGCGATACTCTTCCATGAAGAACGGCACGAGTATGCCGTCGATATCGAGAATCAGGTATTCTGCCTCGACACGGTCGAAGACATCATCGGTAAACTGCAGGCTCACCTCGCCTTTCACACCGTGCGACTTGCCCAGTCGTCCTATCTTATAGACCTCTTCTTTACGAATCATCTCACTCTTTGTTATCGTTTGCAGTCGTTCTACACCTTATTTATATAAATTATTATATGCGTTCAATGTGTGCACCAAGTGCATTGAGGCGCGCTTCAATATCTTCATAGCCGCGGTCGATCTGCTCGATATTGCTGATCTGGCTGACGCCATCAGCACTCATGGCAGCGATGAGCAGAGCGATACCGGCACGAATATCCGGACTCGACATGCGTTGCGGGCGCAGCGTATTTACCCTGTCGTGGCCTACCACCACAGCGCGGTGTGGGTCGCAGAGAATGATTTGCGCTCCCATGTCGATGAGTTTATCCACGAAGAAGAGTCGGCTCTCAAACATTTTCTGATGGAAGAGCACTGTGCCACGTGCCTGCGTTGCCACGACAATGAGCACCGACAACAAGTCGGGAGTCAGTCCAGGCCATGGTGCATCAGCCAGCGTCATGATAGTTCCATCGATGAAAGAGTCCACCTCATAATGTTCCTGACGAGGAATATACAAGTCATCACCCTCTTCTATAATCTTCACACCCAATCTGCGGAAAGCGTCTGGAATGATACCCAGATTGCGGAGCGACACATTCTTGATGCGTATGCCGTTGCCCACCATGGCAGCCATTCCGATAAACGATCCCACCTCAATCATATCAGGCAGAAGGCGGTGGGCTGTGCCATGCAGATGCTTCACACCCACGATGGTTATCAGGTTTGATCCGATACCGCTGATATTGGCACCCATGCGGTTGAGCATGTGGCAGAGTTGCTGAATATAGGGTTCACAGGCTGCATTATAGATTGTTGTAGTGCCTTTGGCAAGAACCGCCGCCATGATGATATTGGCAGTACCGGTCACCGAAGCCTCATCAAGCAACATATAGGTGCCAACGAGCTGTTTGGCAGCAATCTCATAAACTTCCGTCTTTGGGTTCTGTCGGAAGTCTGCACCCAGGTATTTGAAGCCGA
Source organism: Prevotella sp. P3-92 (assembly GCF_002251205.1). Classification (NCBI taxonomy): domain Bacteria; kingdom Pseudomonadati; phylum Bacteroidota; class Bacteroidia; order Bacteroidales; family Prevotellaceae; genus Prevotella; species Prevotella sp. P3-92. The sequence continues at coordinate 47,829 of NZ_NPJE01000072.1, forward strand.
GAAAATGGGTATCAAGGCGTCGGCGACCGATCTTATCACCCCCAGGTTTAGCAATCACAGCCTTTCCCATACGTGCCAAAAGCGGTCCAATCATCAGCACACTGCCACGCAGTGCAGCACACTTCTGGACAAACTCCTCACTACCGAGGTAGTCGAGATTGAGTTCATCAGCCTGAAAATGAAACACTCCCTGCTGTTCCTTACTGACTTTCACACCGATGTCTTTCAACAACTGTATCAGATTGTTGACGTCGCGAATGTCGGGAATATTGCGTATAATAACCTCGTCGTTGGTGAGCAACGTTGCACAGATCACCTGCAAGGCCTCGTTTTTAGCGCCTTGAGGGACGATGGTTCCACTGAGCAGGTGTCCGCCTTCGATTTTGAATGATGCCATAATCAGAATGTTAGGGGTTATAAAAATACTTATCTGCGACCTTTTCCCTTATTGCGTTTCATGGGAATAGGGTCTGTACCGGGAATGATTTTCTCAAACTTAAATTCGTTGAGATCAAGCTGTATCACACCGTCCGTCAGTCGGGCAATATCGTCAGCCACCTTCTCGTCGTCTGTCGAACCATGTCCCCAATTTGCCAGATCACGCTTCATCTGATTGGCAGTCAACCGTGCTAGTTCGTCGCGTTCCTCTCCCGGCGGCATGCTCTTGAGGCGTTCAAAAGACTCATCAAGCAATCTACCGTAGTGACGCATCTTAAACCGGCTCTTGTTATAAGAAATCGGTACGGGCTTTGCCAAAAACTTTTCTGCCAACGACACATCGTAAGGCCAGTCGATATCGAGCTTCTTGTCGCTGATGAGATATAGGTGATCCCAATAAGCCTGTGCGTCACTGTTGTTGACTCTGGCTTGCGGATTACGACTCTCCATCAGTCTGACGATACTCTTTGCACAGCGCAGGCGTTCCTCTTTGGAAGGTAACGAACAGGCATGTTGCACCATCAACTGAATCTCGCGTCCATATTCAGGCATGACGAGTTTCTCGCGTTGTGTATTGTAATCTATTCCTTTGATGTCCATTGTCATGTTGTTTTGTCTTTTAGAGTAATTTCTTGGGCTTGAGGGCTACAAAGTCTTTCAGATAGAAAGGCACAAAGTAGGCCACATCTTCCGTACGTCCGTCCAGCAATCGGCGCTCTGCCAGCGGCTGCATCCAGCGTGCCTGTGGCTCAATGCCGTCTATATGGTGGGCATTGGGATGATCGATGATGTCCATACACTTCTTCGCACCATTGCCGAAGAAATATACGGGATGCTGGTCGAGCCACTGCCGATAAGTATCGGCATTCACAACGTCGGCACCTACCGGCCGCACCTCTTTCAGGCTGCGATCGTAGATGGCGGCATAAACTTCCATGCGTCGTGCATCGAGCATGGGACAAAGTAAGGCATCGTCTTCAATGCCTTCGCGCAGAAGTATGGGCACACAAAGAAGCTCAAGTGTAGGAACGGCAATGAGTTTCAAGTCACGTCCGTAGCAGACACCCTTTGCCATTGACACACCGATACGCAGTCCCGTATAGCTTCCAGGACCGCAGCTCACAGCCACGGCATCGAATGGAATGGCGTGACTATCAGTGAACGAAAGGGCCTCATCCACCATTGATCCGAGTCGTTCGGCATGGTTAGGACCGCTATGGTCTTCTTCGTGATAAATGCAGTGGCTGTCTTCCGACACTGCCACCGAACATACGTCTGTGCTGGTTTCAATATGTAATATACAAGCCATGTGTCTTGGAGTATATAATAGTTCAAGCTGCAAAGTTATGAAAAAAAAACGATATTCTGTGTATTCTGCCCTATTTTTACATTACTTTCACGTCAAAGAAGATAGTACAAAGCGCAAGACTCTCCAACTTTCTCCTATTGTCCTCCTATCATTCTCCCATTTATCATCGTAAAAATAGGACTTACTTGGGACTTACTTGGTAGTCACATGGGACTTACATACAATCTGTATAAGGCCTAAATAGGCCGTGTACAAATACAAAAAAGGAAGAAACTCAGAATCACCTGCAACTTACCAGGAATATGCTCACATCTAATATAATAGTATCTTCTTAGTTCAGAACTGGACATCCATACGACGGATACAAGCCTAAGCAAAATATCAGAAACACGTAAAACAAAATAGCGCTCAGATAGTTAAAGCCTGTTAACAAACCATTGTTTTCGCACACAAATCCTTGATATACGTCAAGAATATGATAATTTAATGCATGATTTATTGCAAAAATGTTGCGAGATATCGAAAAACATCGTAACTTTGCATCGTCAAAAGGAACAAGAGGTTCCAAAATGACACACACAAATAGATTGTTTTAGGTTAGTAGTAATATTTATAGTTTTAGGTTTTTAGTTATTGGTAAAAAGAAAGTTTGAAATATGGATAACAGTGGTCGCCGTGAGGCTCCCATAACTTTCTTTTTTTTAATTGAATTTTGTTTTATACAAGATATACTACCGCAAGGTAGCCCCGACCGAAAGGTCAACAACATTAGAAAAGGATTTTTAGTTATACATAGGCTTTGGATGTCGCTGCTCGTGGTGAGTAGCGGCATTTTTTTTTGAATTTACTCGGCAAATTCAATGAATTTGGTCGGCAAACTCAATGAATTTGCACCTTCGCTGAATATTTCATTTGACTCCTATACCTATCTGTTGTGAGCGCTATGCAAGTTTTATTGGTGTGCAAATCAATTTATTTTGCTCAGCAATTCAATTTGTTTTCCTCAGCAATTCAATTTGTTTTCCTCGGCAATTCAATTTACTTTGCTGAGCAACGAAACATCCACAAGCATGCAACACGCTATATACAAGCATATTACATGGCTTTTCAACAACACAGAGAAAACAGGTCTTTTGAAACCATCAATATCAGACAATGCCAAAAGGTCTGACCATGGTGATCGTTCAGAACTTCCACTCCATCTGCAACTGTAGGTCGGGTTGCGAGGAATGGCATATTTCCTGCTTGCCACTGCCTATCTTAGAACGGTCGAAATAATCGGTGACACCCAACTTGGCTGTTAGCATCAGACGGTTGGCAATGGTGGCAGAGGCCAAGAAACTATACCTGATGCCTTCACCATAGAAGGCAGGGAAATAGAAATCATAGCGCAACGATGGCTCATACTGATAGAGGCGGCTCTCATAACTATTGGTGTGGAAATAGCCCATGCGCCCCGACAGGCGGAAGGCGGAACGTTTCCAAGTCAGCTGCTGACTACCCATATAGCCCCAATACTGCTGATGGATGCTAACCGAAGTGCCGTCGAACTGGGTCTGCCAAGATAGCCACGAACCTATTGCCCTACTCAGCCGGAGGCGCAACCGATGGTTGTAGCGATTGTAGAGGGTAGTTTTCTCTGCATTGTCGCGCTGGGTGAGATGCAGTCGGTAATAGCCATCAAGCATCCAATTGCGGCTCTTCCACTCGCAAGCCACCTTGGTATCGAAGGCATCGCTCGATGCGCTGACCTGATAGCGTGCCCAAGCAAAGTGGGTATAGTCGGCATATACCTTCAACAGAAATCGCCATGAGGGTCGCCATTCCATGCCGACATACATGCCATGCTCGTTTTGCACCTTGCCTCCTTCCGAGAAACTGCGGGCATGGAGGGCGGTGTATTGCTTGTCGTAGTAGCGGTGGATGGCTGAAAAAGTCAGTGAGGTGGCAGGATGCCAAGTAGCACGATGCAGCAAAGCCAAGTGGCCATGGCGGTTGATGGCTGCTTCGCCTGCCAACGAGATGTTATCGCCTATATAACCGTAATCCACGCTCATATTGGCAAAGGTGGCTCCTGCGGCTTGATAGCGACGGAAGGGAGTACCCTCACGGTCGGGATCAAGTGTGCGGTCGAAGTGGGAATAGACGAAATTGCCATTGACATAGACCTTCTTGCCATGCCAGCCAATACTTCCACCGGCATCCCATCGGTAAGTATTATGCTTTTTGTCCATCTCGGCAGGCAGGCGATGGTAGCCCGAAGTGAGCAGTGTGCGCACCGTTCCATCATCGTTGAGCGTGGCATCAAGCGGTCGGTAGGAGCCGAATACGGTGGTGCGCCAATGGTCAGACAGGCGCATGGTCAGGGCTGCACCCTGCAGATAGTTGGCAACAGATCGCGAGCTGTAGGCTCGGATATCGGCAGAGGATCGCATAGCAGACTGTAGCATCATGGTTTTTCCCATGGCGAAAGCTCCGTTCATGATGAGTCCCATGCCCATCTGCACCCGATACATGCCCAGACAAAGGCGGTCGATACGCCCCAAATGGTTGAGTTGCAGATAATAGGAATAGTGGTCATACCCCATCTTGTTGCGGTCGGAAAAGAAGGGCTCACCGGCATCTTGTGCTGCCGTAAACCCCACTTTCAATCGGTCGCGATAGTTGTGCTGATAGCGCACGGTATGGGCATAGCGCTTGCCCAAATATCCATCGCGGTAGCCCTTACGGGTGTAAAACGGTATGGAGACGGTGGCTGACAGCGTATTGTCGCCTCGCAAAAGGGCTGAGTCCAGTCGCAACGTGGGCATTTGACGCTCGACGGGTGCCACACAGACAAAGTGTAACAGCAGTCGGCGCACATCGTCACCTATCGACTTCACCAACAGCAGTTCGCTAAGGGATAGCATGGCCTTGTTGCGATAGACATACTCCAAGAGGTCGTCCACCTGTCTGGCGGAAAGAAAAGGCAGCCGCTCAAGTTGCTCGCGAGTGGCACTATTCAGGTTGATGGGGTGGTTTTCCAGTTCTGTCAATTGGTCGAATGCCTCTTCCCATTGGGCGGCATCGCCCTCATCAGCCTCAACCCACTGCCAAAAATCATCTTGCCAAGGGCGCGATTGCTGTGCCGACAGCATCAAAGGCGATGCTGTCAGGCATAGAAGCAGACATAGGCACTGCCCCCACTTGCTGTAGTTTGCCATATCCTCCCTATTTGGTTAATCAAAACCACTTCATCAGCGGTCGCAAGAATGCAACGAGCTCAGCTGCCATTTTCTGGTGTTGCCAGAGTGATGGATGCCATGAAGCGCCATAGTATAAATCGCCGGTTTGTGGTGTGAAGTCGAAGCGATAGACCTCGGCGTCACCGCCCTTGCGTGCCTCTGCCACTACTTCATCGAGGATTCGACGGGCTATGTCGAGCTCTTTGCCATTGAGCATAGAACCGCAAAGATACACTATTTTGGCATGTGGATTGCGTTGGCGCACCTGAGCGAGAAAGCGTTTGTAGGCTTGTTTAAGCAACTTTGTATCGTAATTGTTGGTGGAGAGGTCATTGGTGCCAAGGTTGATGCACACCAACTGAGGTTGGTAACGGGCAAAATCCCATTTCTCCGAACGGTCGTAGAGGTTGGTGTAGAGATATTCGGTGGTCATCACATTGTCGGGAGTACCTGTCTTCGGACCGTCATAACTGCGATATACTCCAATACCACTGCGTGCCACGACATGCGCTACGGCATCAAGATCACGCGTAGCGATTTGCGCATAGGTGAAATAGTGGTTCTCTGTTTCGTATTCGAAAGGATCGCTCATCTCGATACTCTCGTTGCCATAACCGCAGGTGATGCTGTTGCCGATAAATTCGATAGTGCGTTGGGGCAATGCAGGGGCTGTCAACAACTTAGCGCCAGCGTCGAGAACAAAACCACGGAAGTCGGGTTTGAGTTCATAACCTTCTATCACATACATCAATCGCACATCATGACAACCTTGAGGTAAGGCTGTGGCAAGTGTAACAACCGAATCGCGCTCACCCATGAAACTCACTTTGAAGGGTTCGGCACCGTCTATTTGTGCCATGAAATAGCCACTGCGAGGTTTTGCCATCATCTTCAACGAGGTGCCGGTAAAGCGCGCAATGATCTGTGTGCCAGGGAAAGTGAAGCGCGGACGCATGGGATTGGAGAAACAGATGCGTCCCACATACTGGATGCAACTGTCGGTGGGGTTGATAACTGTGCCTGTTACAGGACGTGTGGTCGATGCCGCAGCCGAAAAGACGGCAACAACTGAGAGCATGAGGAAAACGATTCTTTTCATGAACTATAGTATGGTTTTTTGTTATTCGCTTTGCAAAATTACAAAAATTATGATTAACTTTGCACCAAAAGCGATAAAAAAACAATGATGGACGAAGATTTCGACATAAGACAAGAGCAGATCTCAGCATCGGAGAAAGACTATGAGAACGCACTCAGACCACTCTCGTTCGATGATTTCAGCGGACAGAAACAAGTGGTAGAGAATCTCCGGGTGTTTGTAGAGGCTGCTAAATATAGGGGCGAACCATTGGACCACACCCTGCTCCATGGCCCACCAGGACTGGGTAAGACCACACTGTCCAATATCATTGCCAATGAATTGGGAGTGGGATTCAAGATTACCAGCGGACCAGTGCTCGACAAACCGGGCGACTTGGCAGGCATCCTGACATCGCTCGAAAAAAACGATGTGCTCTTTATTGACGAGATACACCGTCTGTCACCAGTGGTTGAAGAGTATCTATACTCGGCTATGGAGGACTATCGCATAGACATCATGATAGACAAAGGACCGTCGGCACGGTCCATACAGATTGACCTCAACCCCTTCACACTCGTGGGGGCTACTACAAGAAGCGGACTCTTGACGGCTCCACTGCGCGCACGTTTCGGTATCAACATGCACTTGCAGTATTACCAACCAGAGACGCTACAACGCATTATCACGAGATCGGCATCGATTCTCGGTGTACCCATCACCGCTGAAGCAGCGGCTGAAATAGCGGGAAGATCGAGAGGTACGCCACGTATCGCCAATGCACTGTTGCGACGAGTGCGCGACTTTGCACAGGTGAGAGGCACTGGACGCATCGACACCAATATCACACAGGTGGCATTGACAGCGCTCAACATCGACCAATACGGACTGGACGAGATAGACAACAGACTGCTGTTGACCATCATCGATAAGTTTAAAGGGGGACCGGTGGGCATCACGACCATTGCTACGGCTATCGGAGAAGATGCAGGAACTGTGGAGGAAGTCTATGAACCATTCCTCATCATGGAGGGTTTCATCAAGCGAACACCACGAGGAAGAATGGTCACCGAACTGGCTTACAAGCACTTTGGACGCAACCCCTATACGGGAAACATCATGGAACCAGGACTCTTTGACGAATAAAAACTATGAGAACAGGAATATTTGTGGGAAGCTTCGACCCCTTTACCATCGGACACGACAGCATCGTCAGACGAAGTGTGGCACTATTTGACAGACTCGTTATCGGCGTAGTGGGCGATCATGTGGGGAAACCTTATATGCAACCGGCGGAAAATCGGATGAAGGCGATTGCCGAACTCTATGCTGACGAACCACGCATAGAAGTGAAACCATACTACGGACTGGCGGTGGATTTCGCTCGCAACGAGGGGGCGCAGTACATCATCAAAGGGGTTAGGTCGGTAAAAGACTTTGAGTATGAACGCGAACAGGCGGACATCAACAGACAAATGAGTGGGGTGGAAACACTGCTGCTATACAGCGAACCACAACTTTCGAGCGTTTCTTCAACCATGGTGCGAGAACTGATGCACTTCGGAGTAGATGTTTCTCCTTATCTGCCCAAAGCTAAAACACCAACGAAGCAATAACGCTGGGCAATGAAAATACAGCGTATGACTACAATATACAGATAGAACGAAACAATAAAGACAATATGATAACATACAACGCAGAAAACGTGAAATTCCCGAAAATAAAGCGCCGGGAAACCACAGCATGGATTAAAAGAGTAGCTGCCTCCTATGGAAGAAAGGTGGGAGAGATAGGGTATCTCTTCTGCGATGACGAGAAAATACTGGAGGTGAACCGCGAATACCTGCAACACGACTATTATACTGATATCATCACCTTCGACTATGATGAGGATGACATCATCAGCGGAGACCTCGTCATATCACTCGACACCGTGAAGAGCAATGCAGAACTCTTCCATAAAAACTATGACGAAGAACTACACCGCGTCATCATACACGGCATCCTACACCTCTGTGGCATCAACGACAAAGGGCCGGGAGAACGGGAAATCATGGAGGCTGCAGAAAACAAAGCGCTGGCAATGCGAACCGCAGAAGCACAATAGCCGAAAAACGAAACTGTAAATACTTACACACAAATACACTAAAACACTAAAACCTATGACAGCAATTATCGCTATTATCCCCATTATCCTGCTCTTCGTATTGATGCTGGGACTGAAAATGCCCGGTCACAAGAGCGCGTTTATCACTTTGGCTGCCACCGTCCTGTTAGCGCTATTCGTGGCGCCAGCAATGGGCATGATGCCAGAAAAGTTTGCCACTGCCAGTACCTATGCAGTAGTGTGGTGGAGTCTTGTGGAAGGCATACTCAAAGCCGTATTTCCTATACTCATCATCATTCTGATGGCTATCTACAGCTATAACATACTGGTGGAATCGAAAGAAATAGAAACTATCAAACAGCAGTTTACGTCGTTTACAGACGATAAAGGAATACTCGTTCTCATGCTTGTATGGGGATTCGGAGGACTTCTCGAAGGTATGGCGGGATTCGGAACGGCTGTGGCTATTCCTGCGGCAATACTTATCGGACTGGGATTCAAACCGATGTTCTCGGCACTGGTGGCCCTCATCGGAAACACCGTGGCTACGGGATTCGGTGCTGTGGGAGTGCCGGTAACAACGCTCTGCAACGAAGTGGCACCGGGCGGATCGGCATCGGCAGAAGCCATTTGCGAGACATCGGCATTCGCTGTGGTACAGCTCTCACCATTGTTCGTCCTGCTGCCGTTCATCATCCTGATGCTCACCGACCGGAAAGCATGGGCGAAAAACATTGCACTGGCACTATGGACGGGCATCATATCGGTAGTGGTGCAATATCTCTGCGCACGCTATCTGGGATCGGAAACTCCTGCTATCATAGGCAGTGTGGCGGCTATCGTGGCTATCATCATCTATGCTAAACTCTTTGGAAAGAAGAAGGAACATCGTGAGAACGAACGACACTTCACACTCGGAGAGACCTTCCGCGCATGGAGCGTATATCTCTTTATCCTTGTGTTTATCCTTGTCAGCGGTGCACTATGCCCACCAGTCAACGATTTCCTCAAAACACATCTCGTATCGAAAGTGCCGCTGCCAGTCATCGGATCGACGTTCAAATTCGGATGGATATCCAATGCTGGACTTATGCTCTTCTTAGGTGCTACCATCGGTGGAATGATACAAGGACTTTCTTTACGCAAGTTGATGACAGTGCTTGCACGTACTACCATCAACCTGCAGAAAACGGTGGTGACCATCGTTTCACTCATCGCATTGGCATCGGTCATGAACTATAGCGGCATGATAGGGGCTATTGCGGCAGGACTCGTGGCACTGACTGGATCGTTCTATCCATTCTTTGCACCACTCATCGGCGCTATCGGAACATTCGTTACAGGATCTGATACCTCGTCGAATATACTTTTCGCAAAACTACAAGCCAATGTGGCAGGACAGTTGGGCATGACGGGCACATCGTCATTCTATGGCATCTCTGGCTCGGAAAGCAACTGGCTCGTCGCTGCAAATACCACTGGTGCAACTGGTGGAAAGATGATTTCACCACAAAGTATCGCTATTGCTACTGCATCGTGTGATATGCAAGGAAAGGACGGAGAGATTATGCTTTCGGCTATTCCCTATGCGGTGGTATATATCATACTCGGAGGACTCATGGTCTATTTCGGTATTTAATCTGGATGACATAACATACGGACACGGCCTACAACAAGACAACATACACCTATTTATATATATGGAACACGACAACAAGCAACCGGTTTGGACGGACGACGACGTGAAATATATGCGACGTTGCATACAACTGGCAGAGAACGGACTGCTATCCACACGACCTAACCCGATGGTGGGTGCGGTGATTACAGCACGCGGAAGAATCATTGGAGAGGGCTATCACGTGAGATGCGGACAAGGTCATGCTGAAGTGAATGCCTTTGCTTCTGTACGTCAAGACGACGAACCGTTGCTCAAAGAGGCAACCGTCTATGTGTCGCTCGAACCCTGCTCACACTGGGGCAAGACGCCACCTTGCGCCGATCTGATTATCAGCAAGGGAGTGAAGCGCGTTGTGGTGGGCATCATCGACCCATTTGCCCAAGTGCAAGGACGGGGCATCAGAAAGTTGCGTGAAGCTGGAATAAAGGTGGAAGTGGGATTGTTGGAGGATGAGTGTTGGTGGCTCAACAGGCGATTCTTTACTTATCATGCCCAACAACGACCATACATCATCCTGAAATGGGCACAGACGGGCGATGGATTTATCGATGACCATTACCACCCAGTAATGATTTCCAATCCGCAAACGCAAATGCTTTCACACAAACTGAGATCGGAGGAAATGGCTATATTGGTGGGACATACCACTGCTGAGCGCGACAAACCGGCTCTCAACGTGCGACACTGGACAGGACAAGATCCGAAGCGCATCATTCTAACCCATGCACGCCCACTGCAACAACTCATAGATGATCTTCATCAACAGGGCATCCAGTCGCTCATCGTGGAAGGAGGAAGAAAGACATTGGAAAGTTTCATAGAAGCGGGATTATGGGACGAAATACGGAGAGAGCTATCGCCCATGACCGTTGGAGACGGTACTCCTGCACCCCATTTGCCTGCCGACATCGCCATTGTCAGCCATCACCATTATGCCGACAACACCATCACCGTCTATCGCCGCAAACAACATAAAGGCTCACAAGCATAATCAGGCTACTACATAACACATGCAGGGATTCCTTCCAGAATCCCTGCACGTGTTATAATAGCTTATCGCTCAACATTTATTGAAAATATTCTTGATGGCATAAAGTGGATAGACCCTGATGTCATCATAACTACAGAAATTTTCAAGTGATGTACGGATCCCATAGTCAATGTCTTTCTGGTGAAGAAAATAACGCATACTTTGCATAGAACCTTTGATACCCGATTTAACTTCTATTGGACGTATCTTATCAGCAAGTTGTACTACGTAATCCACTTCAGCATTGCTGCCACTCTTCTCCCGATGCCAACAGAAAAGTGATTTTGGTTCGTAACAAGAGGATGATTTGACTATTTCGTTACCAACGAAAGTTTCTGCGATGGCACCACGATTTACAACTTGTATGTCAGTAGTGGATAGAATATCTGAAAGGTCTAAACCTAAAAGACATTGCAACAATCCAGTATCAAGGAATATCATACGACGATATTTTTCATTGATTTCTGCTCCCAAAGGTATTCCGTTGGCAGACGTATGGGTTACTGGATATACAAGTCCGGCAAGGATAAGAGTTTCAAGTGCTGTTTTAATCTGCTCGCTGTTTCCATCGCAGTTCACCTTGCTATATACGAATTTGCCAAGCCCTTGCTCGGCAACAGAACGGAATACGGCATCAATACGAACAGACGGGACACGCTGGCGATACTTTACAAAATCATCTCTAAACGACTGTATCAGGTCGCGCAATAGGTGCTGACACTCTTGCAAATTACCATCTTGACAATATCTGGATACCACAGCGGGCATTCCTCCCATAATCAGGAACAACCGCAATTTGCGCACGGCTTGCTCATGTATAGGTTCTGGAAGTGGATTAAATGGATTTGCTTTGGCTATCACACTTGCCAACATCTCATCACCCGTAGCCCACAAAAACTCCTCGTAAGAAAATGGATACATAAAGATACTTCTTATTCTTCCAACTCCATAGGATGGTAACGATTCTAAAGCAAACTCCAAAAGAGAGCCAGCCGCTATTAGATGTTGTTCTGGATACTTTTCATAAAAGTATCTTAAACGATTAATTGCTTGTGGGCATGCTTGTATCTCATCGAAAAACAAAAGGGTTTTGCCTGCAATAATTGGCTGATGAAGCTGTATTGACAACAATTGGCAGATCTCTTGTGGTGAATAAGTTCCGTCAAACATATAATGTATGTCAGGCCGTTCATTGAAATCCACTTCTGCAAAGTTATCAAATTGCTCCGAAAGATGCCGTACTGCAGTTGTTTTTCCAACTTGTCTTGCTCCTCGCAATAGCAGAGGTTTTCGGTCTGTTTGCTTTGCCCAGTTCTGAAGTTCTTTGTCTATATATCGTTTGTTATATTTAGCCATATCCTATATGTTACTGGTTTTCAGTCGCAAAGATACCACTTTTTTATGAAATTAAGAATCAAGAATTGGTTAAATTTTATAAAATTAGGGGCTAAGAATTACCTATATCAGAGAAAATTAGGGGCTAAAAGCTACCCAAACCTTATAAAATTATGGGCTAAGAATTACCTATATCAGAGAAAATTAGGGGCTAAAAGCTACCCAAACCTTATAAAATTATGGGCTAAGAATTACTCAAATCAGAGAAAATTAGGGGCTAAGAACAGAATTAAGACATCAGATAATGCCATAATGGCGAAGCGCCAAAAGGATGCCGTCATCATCTACACTTGTAGTAACATAAGTAGCAGCAGCCTTCAATTCGGGGATGGCATTACCCATGGCGATGCCTGTTCCAGCCTTGAGAATAATGCTCATATCGTTGCCACCGTCACCGAAAGCGATGGTGTGGCTCATATCTATACCTTCCGCCTCTGCCATGGCGATGAGCCCTTTGCCTTTGTCAGCATCGCAATGGGTAATGTCGGTAAACTCCGGATGCCATCTGCCCGACACACAATGGGGCACTTGGGGCATGAGCAACGACTCATGGTGGGCATCAAAGAATGCCGACAACTGATAGACAGGTTCTTCCATAGCCACGTCAAGGGGCGTATCGTAGTCGATATTGGTCACCGCAAGGTCGTGTTCAAAGATACGTGCAATACACTCTTTGCTATTGAATGGCACCATGCGTGACTCGGTACAAACGAGACAAGCATCGTCATTCTGACGACAATCGTTGAGAATCAAATCCACATCGGCAGGGGCTATAGGCACACGACGAACGGTGCGCTCGCCTACAAAGCAATGTGCTCCGTTGGTAGTGATATAGCCGTCAATGAGATGTTCGATAGGTTTGAGATTGTTGAGAATATAATAGGGACGTCCCGTAGAAATATAGATGCGTGCACCATTGGCCTTAGCCTGTGTGAGGGCAAGGATGGTAGATGGTGGTATCTGGTGGGTTTTGAAACTAACGAGAGTACCGTCGATATCGAAGAAAAGGGCATATTGATGATCCATGAAATACAATCTTTATATTGTGAAACTAGTGGGTAAGAGGTTTATTTCCTACCGAAATCGGCAGGCACCTCACCCCATTTCTTGGTTTCCCACTTGATGATGGGGTTTGTCCAAGTATGTGTATTCAACCAACGCTCAGCGCGCTGGATAATCTGATAAAGTGGTTCTGTCTGTGGTGTGCGCTCAAGTTTGGTCTTACACTGACGCTTCTTCACCCAAAGAATGGCATTGTAAGAGTCGCTATAGATGGTTTTTTGCGTTTGTCCTTGCTGTTGCATGAGTGCGAGTGCATGGACTATGGCGAGAAATTCACCGATATTGTTGGTGCCTTTCATCGGACCGAAATGGAACACACGGGCACCTGTAGCTAAGTCGATGGCCTGATATTCCATCGGACCGGGATTTCCGGAACAGGCAGCATCGACGGCCCACGCGTCTGCCGTCACCTCAAGAGGCAACGGCAGAACGGTGTCGTTTCGATAGTCGGGAGGGTTCTGCATGGGCTACATACGCTCAGGAACCTCGATACCAAGCAGTGCCATGCCATTGCGGATGACTTTTGCCACGTTGCGTGCAATAACAAGACGCACGAGTTTCTTCTGCTCATCGGCCTCGTTGAGGATGCTATAGTCGTGGTAGAACTGGTTGAATACCTTTGTGAGTTCGTAGCAGTAGTTGGCAATGCCACTGGGACTGTAGTCTTTACCGGCCTGCTCTACGGCAGCGCCATACTCGCTCATCTTCTGGATGAGTTCGGTTTCCTTGTCGGAAAGAACTGCGGTGAGTGGTGCTTCAGATGCTCCCTGCTCGCCTGCCTTGCGCAGAATGCTGCGGATACGGGCATAGGTATATTGGATGAAAGGACCGGTATTGCCATTGAAGTCGATAGACTCTTCGGGATTGAAGAGCATATTCTTGCGTGCATCAACCTTCAGAATGAAGTATTTCAGGGCACCCATTCCCACGATGCGTGCAATCTCGTTGCGCTCGTCTTCGCTCATATCGTCAAACTTACCCAGCTCCTCACTGGTCTTCTTGGCGTCGCTGACCATGAGTGCCATCAAGTCGTCGGCATCGACAACAGTACCTTCACGGCTCTTCATCTTACCATTGGGAAGTTCGACCATACCATAGGAGAAGTGGACAAGTTCTTTACCCCACTTGAAACCGAGGCGATCGAGGAGTATTGAAAGTACCTGGAAGTGGTAGTTCTGTTCATTGCCCACCACGTAAATCATCTTGTCGATGGGGTAATCCTGAAAGCGCATTTCAGCAGTACCGATATCCTGTGTCATATAGACACTGGTTCCATCGGAACGCAACAGCAGTTTCTGGTCAAGGCCCTCGTTAGTAAGATCGGCCCAAACAGAATTGTCGGCATGACGCTCAAAGAGGCCTTTGGCAAGTCCTTCCTCTACTTTGGCTTTACCCTTGAGATAGGTCTGCGATTCATAGTAAATCTTATCAAACGAAACACCCATCTTTTTGTAGGTCTCGTCGAAACCGGCATATACCCAGTTGTTCATCTTTTGCCAGAGGGCACGCACTTCGGGATCATTATTCTCCCACTTCACCAACATCTCGTGTGCCTCCTTAATGAGAGGAGCCTCCTGCTTGGCTTGTTCTTCGTCCATGCCACTTTCAACAAGTTGCTTTACTTCTTCGCGATAATGCTTATCGAAAGCAACATAGTAATCACCAATCAGGTGGTCGCCCTTCTTACCGCTTGTCTCAGGAGTCTCGCCATTGCCATATTTCAACCAAGCCAACATAGACTTACAGATATGTATGCCTCGGTCGTTGACAATATTGGTCTTCACTACACGATTACCGTTAGCCTGCATAATCTGTGCTAACGACCAGCCCAACAGGTTGTTGCGCACGTGTCCTAAGTGAAGTGGTTTGTTGGTATTGGGCGAAGAGTATTCGATCATCACCAACGGACTATTTTCATTAGCTTGACGCTCACCATAGTGTTCGTTGGCATTGATATCGTTGAGCAGGGCAAGCCATGCTGCTGGCGCAATGACCAGATTGAGGAAGCCCTTCACAACGTTGAATCCTGCAACAGCATCGCAATGGTCTGCAAGATACTGACCAATCTCTTGTGCTGTCTGTTCTGGATTCTTCTTAGAAATCTTAAGGAAGGGAAATACCACTAATGTAAGATTACCCTCAAACTCACTACGTGTCTTCTGCAGTTGCACCATCTTTTCGGGCACTTGTTGTCCGTAAAGTGATGATACGGCCTCTTGTGCCGATGTGATTATCTGTGATTCTATATTCATATACCTATTATATTTAGAGTGCAAAGGTACGATTAAGTGAGCAGAATACAAAAAGAAATACCAAATTTCTTTTGGATTCTCGAACGTAAGTACCTAAGATGCGAAGCATCAAAGGTACGATTAAGTGAGCAGAATACAAAAAGAAATACCAAATTTCTTTTGGATTCTCGAACGTAAGTACCTAAGATGCGAAGCATCAAAGGTACGATTAAGTGAGCAGAATACAAAAAGAAATACCAAATTTCTTTTGGATTCTCGAACGTGAGTACCTAAGATGTGAAGCATCAGAGGTAACCACAAAACCTTTAAAGCCATACGAATAAGCGATAGAAAAAAAAATACGCAACAGAAAATAATATGCAGAAATGCTTTCGCAATTGCTGGAAATTTCGTACTTTCGCATCAACTAAACACTAAAAAAGCAATTGCCTTATGAAGAAAATCGTAGTTTTGACAGGTGCCGGAATGTCGGTAGAGAGTGGACTGAAAACTTTTCGCGATGCTGACGGATTGTGGGAAAACTATCCCGTAGCACAGGTGGCAACACACGAAGGATGGCTCGAAAACCCCACTTTGGTGACCAATTTCTATAATATGCTGCGAAAAAAATGTCTCGATGCCAAACCCAATGAGGGCCATAAACTTGTAGCAGAACTCGAAAAGAAATATGATGTGACTGTAGTGACACAGAATGTGGATAACCTTCACGAGGCTGCGGGCTCATCAAAAGTAATCCATCTGCACGGCGAACTCATGAAGGTGTGCAGCAGTAGGGATGTAGATAACCCGCGATATCAGCAACTTCTCACTGCCGAGAACTGTGAAGTAAAGCCCGGCACACTGGCTGGCGATGGATCGCTTCTCCGCCCCTTTATAGTCTTTTTCGGCGAAGGCGTGCCAATGATCAGTCGTGCAGCGGATGAAGCAGAACATGCGGACATCTTTATTATCATCGGTACATCGCTCAACGTCTATCCTGCAGCCGGACTTGTACAGTATGTTAGACCGGGAGTACCTGTATATCTCATAGACCCCCACCCCGTCAATGCCGGTTCCAACGTGCAGCAGATACAGGCTGGAGCCAGCGAAGGCATGCGTCAACTCTCAAAACTGCTTCTTTCAGACTAACGCAAGCTATGGATTATAGGATTCATAAGCAATAATGGTCGCGAAATGTAAACAAGTGCTAAAATACTGATGTTTTCGCACACAGCAATTGATTCATATCAATAATATATGTTTATTTTGCGTAAAATATTCCAAAAAAGTTGCGTCGTTATGAAAATCATCGTAACTTTGCATCGTCAAAAAGAACAAGAGGTTCTTATCAGACATTCGGTTAATAGATTGTTTTAGGTTAGTAGTAATATTTATAGTTTTAGGTTTTTAGTTATTGGTAAAAAGAAAGTTTGAAATATGGATAACAGTGGTCGCCGTGAGGCTCCCATAACTTTCTTTTTTTTATAGAATTTTGTTTCATACAACATATACACGCCGCAAGGCAATCCAATCTTGAGGTTGGAAAACAAAAAGAAAGGATTTTTAGTTATACATAGGCTTTGGATGTCGCTGCTCGTGTTGAGTAGCGGCGTTTTTTTTATTTCCACCCACCATATTTCTCTCGTAAACCACCATTTCATAGCCGCATAATTTATGGATAAAAATTTTGAGTGCTTCCGTTCTGGATAATAGCAGTATAGCATATTAGCAGACTCTATTCTGTTACTATGCTATTCGATGTCCATATCATTATCGCTGGTCAGTACCCAATCGTATTTTTTCACCCATCTCCAGACGGTTGCACGAGAGAGGTTTGTCATATTCTGAATTTGAGGTTTAGCCAGACCTATTCGCATAAGATAACAAACTTGCATCTGCTGCTCTGTAAATGTACCCAATTCTTTCAGTAATCGGTCCTTGAATAATGGGTATAATTCATCTACTGCTTGATATAGCTGCTTCCAATCGGCTGATTTCATATTCTTCTTGCCAGTTGAAGATTGGCGGATAGCGTAGATGACATCCTCTGCTTTGCCCTCCAGCTCTGACTGGTGTAAAAGTTTGATAAAGATCTTGTTTTGATCCATCTTCTCCGACAGTTGTTGCTCTTTCGCTTTCAATGCCTCATCATAATCTGACAATTCAGCATTCACACGCAGAAGTTCCCTATTAACATTCGCCAGTTCGTACGTAGATTTTGCCAAAGACTTCTTAGATTGCTCCAGTTCTTGCTCTTTCTCTACTATGTTTGCTCGAAGTTGTTGAGCATCATTGGAAACTCGCTGTAATTCCGATGACAATGTAACAACCTCTTGCAGATGCTTATTACGCCTTCTCACGTAAAGAATATAAGCGATACTTGCCAAAAGTATTGTTGCCATGACAACAATGGTGAGTGTGTTTTTGTACCGTTCTCTTTCGTCCTTTAGAGTTTGTTCTTTCTTTTGGTCCAGATGATATTGATACTCATTATTTACTGTTGCAGCAAGTTCCTGCCTCTTCCCGAAATCCAGCGAATCACTCAACTGCATATAAATATCTGCATACTTACCAGCGTCTTCCCTATTTCCCGTCTTTTTGCAGATTCGATAAAGAAGTTTTGCTGCATCATACATATTATCTATGTCTGTACCATCTTCTAGAATGCGCTTGCAATATATTGTAGCAGAATCATTCTGGTTTGAAGATTCATAGTATTGTGCGAATGCCATACAAGCGAAAGCTGAGTAATCTATTAAAGGATTAATCTCAATCAATGAAAAGCACTCCTTTGCTCTTTGTGTTTCTCCCAATTCCGAGTAGTCGCACAATAAATAAAAAAGGAAATTTTGATGTTTGGAAATGTCTTTTGATATCTTTATCTGTTCATATGCCAGATTGAAAGCTTTTTTTGCCTGCATGGAGCTATCTAAAGCAAGGTAGGCAGAACCCAAATGAAGATATGGTAGCACACAGTCAGTCTTCAACTGCTTGCATATACTAAGTTCTTTCTCTGCCATACTTACAGCATTGGCATAATTCTGAACCCTATACTGCAAGTAAGTCAGATTTGAGTACGTGTTTCGCATCATAATTGAATCACAATCTTTGTTGTTATGTGCAAAATCTAAAGATTTGAAAAAATACTCTAACGCCTGTGGGGTATCATGTAAGTCACGATATACACTACCAGCATAATAATAAACTTCTTGTTTCTCAGATTGAGAGCCTTCACTTTCAAAATACCCAATAAGCCTTCTTATTAAAATGTCTGAGTTTGGGCTATTGTCTGCTTTGTCATTCAAGCGTACACGCAGTAAATCGTATTTAGACCTGACATAATCATTGCTTTCTCGTACTTCAAATTCCAATGAATCCAACATGACAAGTGCCGTTTGTGGATTTTCATTGCCTATGTTTTTGATATGTTCCAGATCATCCAAGACAGTTTGTTTAGAACAAGCCGTAGTAAATACAGCAAGGAGTAACCAAATGCAACGAACCAAAATCTTATTCATATTCTTTTATTGTTAATTCTGGTGCAAAGATACACAGAAAAGATGAGTTAAAGAAGGTTTTTACATTCATTAGTGTTTCTTGGTGTTTCACATAAATCTGAAGAATAACAAAACTGACAAAACTCTTATAAAACGTAACTATCTGGGTGTCTGTATAATATAAATAAAAAAACAGAAGGATAACATTATTTAACAGATAGTAGAAACACTTTGAAACACAAAATATTTCCATACAACTCATTTAATGAGTAATTTTGGACCAGAATCAAACATTTAATTATCGTAGTTATGAAAAAGAGAATCTGTTTTATGGCAATTTTGTTTGCCTTCGTAATGCAAAGCTTAAGTGTGTGGGCAGCCACACAAAGTGTTACACCCGTGTACTTACACTATAAGCACACGCCAAAACTGGATGGAATGCCGAAGCCATCAAAATCACCTGCGAACTACAGCCTCTCATTGAGCGTGTCTTATAATGCAGATGGGCAGCAATTGGTTATGCAAGACTCTTCTGGTGAAGTATACACATACTATATATTAAATGAGAATGAGGAAGTCGCATCACAAGGCATATTGGATTTCAGCAGTACAGATTATCATACTGTCGACCTTTGGGCTTACCTTAGTGGAGCATACACCTTAGTCATTGTGCATGGTGGGCATACTTTCTGTGGCACGTTTGATGTTGATTAGATTCTGACTCAACATCATTTCAGAGAGAAACCAATCTACATAAAAGAAGCGGAAGTAAAATAGTTAAAGAGGTTCTGCTTTAGTTTGTTAGGTCAGAAACACAATGAACAAACTTTTCCCTGTTTTTTATTCTAAACTACTTTTGCTGTGCATAAACCTATATCAATATCAGTTTAAAGATAATAATAATATGATTCATAATCAAGTATTACTCACTAATGGATGCTTTTGTGATAAAATAGAAGCTCATGTCAAAGGAATTCCACATTATGCTTTTTCAGTAATGATATTTGATTCAAAGAACAATCTTTTATTGCAACGGAGGGCAAAATCAAAGTACCATTCTGGTGGATTGTGGAGTAATGCTTGCTGTGGCCATCCTTTGGTAAACACCTCAATTGATATCATAAATAAAGCAGCAGCAAAGAGGCTTGAAGAGGAAATGGGGATATGTAGCAAATTGCAATATAAATATAGTTTCAAATATCAAGTAGGTTGTGGTGCTCTAACTGAAAATGAAGTAGATTATGTTTTTGAGGGCATTTATGATTGCGAAACTCCTATATCTTATAACAAAATTGAGGTGGAAAACTATAGATGGGTCACTCGTGAAGAATTGATTAAAGATGTACAATCAAATCCCTATGCATATACTTCGTGGTTTCGAATAATACTTAATCATTATCAAATATGGGATTAATCTCTCTACAATGTTTAACAATTAATTTTTTATTAGTAATGAAAAATTTTAAAGAGCTGTTAGATTCTTTGAATCTAGAAGAATTGTCAAGTCGTGAAGAACTTGCTGTAATGGAAACTCAGGCACATGATCCGTATACAGATCGTGACGAACCTGGTATGTGGTTGCTTGGGTGGAAAATCGCTGATTGAGAATTTGCTTCTATACATATTTGTGTATAGAAGCTTAAATCTGTATTTATGAGAGATGATATTAAAAGGCTAAATAAAAGGATAAAAGAGGAAATTCTTATCCTTCCCGTTAGGCAATGTACCAAAGATAGCCTTGAAAAAGCTATCTTTGGAAGTCTTTCTTTCTATACATATTTGCCATTAGACATTCTTGATACAACTAAAGATAGAGAATGTTATTTGGCAAAAACAATAGACCTTAGTCTATATGCTAT
Source organism: Prevotella sp. P3-92 (assembly GCF_002251205.1). Lineage (NCBI taxonomy): Bacteria > Pseudomonadati > Bacteroidota > Bacteroidia > Bacteroidales > Prevotellaceae > Prevotella > Prevotella sp. P3-92. The sequence goes on from NZ_NPJE01000072.1 coordinate 68,740, forward strand.
ACTTTATGTGGCATCAGTAGTTTTTACAGATAAGCTATTTGATCACCAGATGAATATAAAATCTCATAAACTCTTTGTCGAGTATAATTTTTTTATAAAAGAATATGCTGTTAGGGGACTACAAGAAACCATTGGGAGCGAATCAAAATTCTGGATGTCATTTGACGCTTTGAAATATAAATTATTTGCAAATTCAAGTTTTACCAACCACGATTTTAATGGCGGAGAAGAAGAGTTGTTTATTAAACTGTTAAACAAAAGTTCTCTTATTGGCGCCTATATTTCTGCGATGCAAATTATTGTGCAGGAGGAACTGGAGTGGGATAAGATACTTGATGCATTAAATAAATTCCATAAAGCATTTCAACTTGTTGACGATTACGAAGATCTTATTGAGGATGCAAAAAATGATCAACTAAATTATTATTTGTATGTGGGAAAACAATGTATGCTGGAGTCTGAAACTATTTCAAATAATATAAAAGTATTATATGTAGATGGTGTAATTGAACGGGGGCTAAACTGTGCTTTTTTATTCTCAAAAGAGTCAGCAGAAGATTTCTCGCGTTTAAATATGAGGTACTCTCATGCTTTCTCTAAAGAACTATATCAACAAATAGGTAGAATACTGGTAGAGATAAGATTTCTTAAACAAAAAGCAATTGTAAAATCAGAACTGAGCAATAGAAAAATTACTAATAACACAATAAGTTTATCTATCTCTAAAAGTTTGGCTTTTATCAAGAATAGAAGGAATGATAACAATTCCTGGACAGATTTTATGACTCTTGCAGGTCCTGGTACTAATTGGATTACAGCATTTGTTATATCTATGCTTGGAGAATTTCCAGAAAACAGAGAGTATCTTAAGGAAAGCCTAGATTGGTTGGAAAAACAAGAAGGAAACTATAATGATGGTGTAGTTGTAGATGCTGATTCAACTAATTTTCTCATTAAAGCTAAAAGTGTTATGGAAAATGAAGTACATAAAGCCGATATTGAGAAGTGGGAACAGTTCGTACATCCATCAGGAGGCTTTTCTACATATAGAGATAATAGCATAACTAGAGTTCTACATATAAGTCCAGATTCCAATATTATAGGATGGACTGCAGAGCATTATTGTGTTACTGCAGTTGCTTGCTGGATTGCCAAATCGATAAAATGTGGGAGTATTTATGAAAAGGCTCTCTCATATCTTCGTGATGGTATAAGGTCTGATGGAAGTATTCCTTCGTATTGGTGGACAGAAGATCTGTATACAACCGCTTTTGCTGTTATGTGTGGACTATACGGAAAGCCTGTAGAATATATTCTAAAACGACAAGTATCTAAAGGATATTGGACAAATATGGATAAACCATCAGTTTTTTATACTTCATTATGCATTAAAGCTCTTGAGTTGATACCCAATGCCGATTCCAATATCAGATCGTGTATAGAAAGGGGGGTTGATTGGATCGTAAGCCAGCAAAACGATGATGGCAGTTGGGATTCTGAAGAAATCCTAAGAATACCTGCACCCGATATTCTTGATCCTCAAAGTGTAAATAATTGGAAGAGGTCCTCTTTTGGAGTAAATATCATTACTGATGATTACGGGAGAGTATTTACAACAGCATTAACATACAATATACTTTTATCTTATAATAGATATGTTGCATAATATTTTGTTCACAGAATATAATAGGTCACAGTCGGTTCTTCACCTTGACGATGAAAGACATTTTATTATTAGCAATGATAAACGAGCTATATTAGAGAATATGTTAAAAGGCTGCGATGATGATTCAAAAGATGAATTATTCAAACTGCTTGCTGAAAAAGGGGTAGAAGCTAATACATATGTTGGGCTTCAGGAATATCAAATGAAAGTAAAAATTATTCCGGCGAAGGTAATGAATATTTTAACAAAGCCATTTCTGTTTCTTTTCTACGATACAATTCTTTGTGTTGTGTTTACATCATTATTAGGTTATCTTTGCTATGAACTGTTTCTTGCATCGCATACATTCCTTTCTACAACTTTTGCTTTCAATGCCTCTTGGCTTTTGTTAATTATAATGTTCGTTTTTCATGAAATAGGACATGCTAGTGCTTGCAAACATTATGGAGCTCCTATATATGATGTTGGTTTTGGTATTGCGGCTTTTAGACCTGTGTTATATGCTAACGTAACTGGGGCTTGGTATCTAAACCAGAAAGAAAGACTTATAGTAAATATCGGTGGGGTCTATTTTCAAATTATTTTATCTTCAATAACGACTTTTTTATCTATACAATTTGAAAATTCATCATTATTTTATTTGTCAAGAACGATGTTGATTTCTGTATTTTTCCAATTCTATCCATTTTATAGAAGCGATGGTTATTGGATAATATCAGACATAATTGGAGAACCTCATCTATATAAAAAAGCCATCGCAATAACTTCAAAGAAAATCCGTAACTGGAAAAAAACGATTCTAACCCCTAAAGAATTGTGTTTGTTTATATATTTGATGTCTTTTGAATGTGTAATTATGTTTTTATTACTATTTTTTATATATAATAATTTCTCAATTTTGATTAGGCTACCTCAGGAAGTAGTAGTCTCCTTATCACAGATAATCTCAGGAGATTTTCATAGGATTGAAACTGTAAGTTTCCATGATATTTGGGTAGCAATTGTTGTTTTTTTTATTACTAAATTTGTGTTTAATACAATTCATAATAGAAAACGTTCTGCTAATGGGGCAACAGTACGTTCTAAATAACCAGCCCCGTAATAATAAATATGGAGAATAATAAATTAAACGATTTGGTAAATTCTTTGAATTTACAAGAACTTTCTTCTCGTGAAGAGCTAGCAGAAATGCCATCTGCTTCTGAACCAACTCTTGAGGATCAAACAATCACCATCTTTGCATGGAATATTCCGATCTAAGAAGTTTATTGTTCCTTGAACAAGTCGGGTTGCTCCGACTTGTTCAAACTTTAATTGTTTAACAAAATGAAAAGAATACTATTAATATTAATAATTGTGCTTTGGCAGAATGTCGTTTGGGCGCAGATTTCGGTCAAAGGAAAGATTACAGATGTAAATGGAAAAGGTGTAGAGTATGTTAGTGTAGGGGTTGATAGTTTATTTACTATATCTGATGTAGATGGATATTTTGAGTTGAAAATACCTGATGGACATACTGCTCCTATGATCTTTCATCATATCAGCTATCGTACACAACAATTGCCATTTGACACATATAAAAGTGGTAGTGTGAGTGTTAAGCTCGAAGAAGATATTTACAATCTTTCTAATGTAATAATCTCAAATAAAGAATTGAAAGAAAAAACAATCTCTCATAAAGGTTTTAAAGCTCCAGGTGACGTGGGGTTCAATAATATTAGGAACTCCATCTATGAGATTGGGCCTATTGTAAATAACAAAAATAATTATCTTGTTAGGAGTTTTAACTTTAAGGTCGAAGAATGCACTTATTCTTACTGTACAGTTCGTATTATCGTATACGAGATAAACGACAAAAAATTAACTCCAGTCCAGCACAAGCCGATATATATTGATTTCTCGGACAAAAAACAATTTACAGAGCAAACAATCGAAGTAAAAGAGGACATATTACTTAAAAAGAATCATAAATATTATATAGGTCTTGCCGTGGTTAGCTCTAGTGGTAAGGGAACTATCCATTTTCCAGCATATATACGAAAAGGATATGTAAGGAATCTCACATCTGGAAAAATCAAAAAACTCCCTGCAACTATAGGGCTATCGATGAAAGGATTTGTGTTTTAAATCCGAAAATCTCATCGTCTTATGACTTTGCAATTGATTCCAATATCCCTACGATCATAAAGAAAGATGGTACAACGTTTACCGCTCAACGCTCTGGGCTTGGCGATGGAGACCGTCGCTTCCCCAACACTTTCTATCTTCCATACATAGGGTTCACTAATTAAATATAAATTATTGATAATAAGAAAATTAGCTATTAAAATATTTGCTCAATTCGCGAAAAATGATTACCTTTGAGTGTTAAAACCACAGAAATAATATGAAATACTACTCTCAATATTATGTTCACGACCTGTTTGAGCTCCAACCTATATAATTCATAGGAACAAAAAAAACGGGATTGTCTGGAAGCCAAGTGTTGCTTGGCCTTATTGACAAACAAAGAAAACGTTTATCAGAATAAGTTTCTCACCACATCACCGGCATCTTGAAGAGATGATAACTGCTCTGGGAAGAATTGCAGCCTAAAACAAAACACATGATAGACTATATTGATTTATTTTGCACTCTTCAGAAGAAATAGTGCAGCAATTTTTATGTAGTTATGTCATAAGTGACAAGAATGTGATCTATGAAATAGATGGTTGCTGAATCTAAATCTTTGAGCAGAATCCATCTACTGACCTCAAAACGCTTATTTTTCATCAAACGGAGTTGCAGGTTGAGGAAGGTGTATTCATAAAAGTGCCCCTATGAATTATATAGGCTAAATTGGCTACGCCTTTGTTTTCTCGCCATGGCATAATTAAAGCGAGCTTAACTTCGTTGACTTTCCTCACGTTCAGAAAACTTCAAGCGAGCTTGATTTTTCGCTCACTTAATCGGAAAGTTTAATTCTGCTCATGGCTTAACGAAAACAATCCGATGATTTATTTCTGTGTGACATTTCACAACTGCCTAGAAAGCACCAACGTTTCTGTGATTTCTGTGTGACATTAAAAAAAATCCGCTTTCTATGTTAAAATCCAAATATTTTGACCATTATTTTTAATTTATGCTGATATTTTATATTCTGGTGAGAAAATTTGGCGATTTCGGACCATAGCAGTGACCAAACGTATGAGTTTGTTCTTTACATTATTCAGTGCAACCTGCTTCTTCTTTCCACGTTCTACGAGTCGCATATAGTATCTTGCGATAACGGGATTGAAGTTG
>NZ_NPJE01000073.1:0-292 GCF_002251205.1 Prevotella sp. P3-92
CTTCCCATTCCGAACAGAGAAGTTAAGCCCACTTGCGCCGATGGTACTGCAATGCAATGCGGGAGAGTAGGAGGCCGCCATCTTTTACAAAGCACCTTGTTTCAGCAATGAAGCAAGGTGCTTTTTTCGTTTCCTCCCTTTACGGATCCACGGAACACACAGAGTACACTCTAAGTTTGCAGAAGAATGCGACGCAGTCGCATAAATGTTAAATAATCAAGGTAAAACTATGATTGCTAAAGACAGTTTCGTACCTTTGTTGTAAAAAGGTAGAATCGGTCTGTCGAAGAGG
>NZ_NPJE01000008.1:0-255 GCF_002251205.1 Prevotella sp. P3-92
TCACGGATGGGAAAGTCTGTCACCTCTACGGGAGAGATAAAACCCTTCGATTCAAAATGACTGTCACCCTGAAGGTCTGGATGTATTTTCTCGTCAAGGTGAATGTGCATCTCAGGCTCGTCATAAGTCTTCGTGTCAACGTACTCAATATCAGTTATGATGAAGTGGTCAAGCACTTCCTTGGGCAGCACCATACGTGCCAACATTAGCAAACCTTTGTCTTCCATGATGCAAAGGTAAGCATTTCATATGAAT
>NZ_NPJE01000009.1:0-23795 GCF_002251205.1 Prevotella sp. P3-92
ACTTCATTGTCAATACTCTTGGAGCTTTGGCAGCATATTGCTTCTTTCCTAAGAAACCTACAATTGCCGTTCAAAGGACTATTGATAGACAATTGACCTTATTCTAATTCGTCGAACTCACGTTAAATAGGCAATAAAACAACAAAGGGCATAACTAATCCCAAAAATATTGTTGTTCAATTTACATTGTGTCCATTCTTCCGTCCTTATGAGTAGAAAGAATAGCAAACGAAGAATGAAATTTCCCCTTCGATATTATGGTTTCAATGATGCGAAGAACATGAGTTTGTATAGATTGTACAGTTGTGAGACGGGTCTCTCGCCATTTAGGTTGCGCATGAGATAATAGCCGATGGAACTTCTATATATTAAGCGTAAAACAGGCAAGAGTCCAATCTTCTTAAGAACTTCCACATGCTGGAGTAACCGAGAGTAGGGGACAATGTCTTTACGGAATTTATACAAAGTATGCATAGCTTCTTCCGTCTTGATCATGAAATAAGTGTTTGATTCAAAACGGGTGAGATATACAGGATTCTCAATGTGTGAGATGATGATTCCGTTTTGTTTCAATGTCTTTCCGAAAATCACATCCTCGTAGCCGTATTGGCGAAAGCGTTCATCAAAACGGCAACCATCCATTACTTTGTGTTCGATGAGAAAATTGGTGGTTCTGAAATTCTTGTATGGGTTGCGTTTCCGTTGTTTTGCAGTATATTCTTTCTCATGCGTTTTCTCGTAATGGTAGCGCAAACTGTGACGCAGTTTATTTGCATCTCCACCAATGCATAAGCCACCACAAACCACCGAAGCCTTGTTGTCAAGATAGCGTTTCAGATAGTCTGGGTCAAGGATGTCCACATCGCAGTCAAGAAATAGTAATGTGTCATATTCTGCCTTGTCTGCCAACCAGTTGCGGATGATTGCGCGCCCCATGTTTTCTTCATGGATGATATAACGCACATGGTCGATTGCTGCCACTGGTCTGTTCTGATCAACGTATTTGGGATTGGTAGAACCATCTTCGACAACGATAATTTCGAAGTCGATGCCACAATTGACAGCTTGAATGTGTAGTTCTTGGACCAACGCACAGCAGTTTCTGTTGAATACAGGTATAAGTATGGATAATCCTTGCTTGTACATGATTGCAAAAGTAGTAAAAAATGTTTGTATGGTGAAATTTTGTCGATATTATTTTGCATTTTTCTTGAATTATAGTACTTTTGCGCGACATTTTAATAATATAGGCATAAGAACAATGAAAAAGTTATCTTTGAAATCAGTTATTATGGGCTTCATGCTCATGATGTGTGCAATCGCAAATGCACAGTCAATCAGTGGCGTACTTGATAGCGTACTTGGCAATAATACCACCAGTAGCGGAGGTTCGAATCTTATTTCTAATCTTACTGCTATCTTCTCAGGTAAGAAACAGGCCAGTGCAGCAAATATTGTCGGAACATGGGTTTATGAAGAACCAGCCATCGTTCTTAAATCAGACAATGTGTTGACGAATGCTGCGGCCAAGATTGCGGCCAACAAGATGGAAAGTATTCTTCAGGCCAAACTGACAACCGTAGGCATCAAACCAGGTGCAATGACGATGACTTTCAAACAAGATGGTACTTTCACTTCAACATTAAAGGGAAAGACCACCAAAGGAAAATGGAGTGTCAAGGACTCCAAGTTGCAGCTTACCACGTTGGGTGTTAAGTCAGTCAGCATCACCACTCAGTTGGAAGGCAAGAAACTCATGTTTGTTGCAAACTCAACCAAGTTGCTCAATCTCTTCAAGGCATTTGGTTCCAAGTCGGGTAACGCAAACCTCCAGACCGTTTCTAAATTGATGAAAAATGTGAATGGAATGGAAGTCGGTGTGACGATGAAAAAGAAGTAAAAATGCGGCGTAATACCCGTAATTGGTTAAAAAAACGAAAACAAAAGGATAAAACTTTTCAAAAAACGCTGATATTCCGAAAAATAGCAGTACCTTTGCATCCGCTATTACGAGATAGTAGCACGAAATTCAATTATTAAACATTAAAAGTTATTTAAAACAATGGCAACAAAAATCAGATTGCAACGTCGCGGTCGTAAGAGCTATGCTTTCTATAGCATCGTAATCGCAGACGCAAGAGCACCACGTGATGGTAAATTTACTGAGAAGATTGGAACTTTCAACCCTAACACCAATCCTGCCACAGTAGATTTGAATTTCGAACGCGCACTTTACTGGGTAGAGGCAGGCGCACAGCCCACCGATACCGTTCGCAACATCCTTAGCGGTGAGGGCGTTTACCTGATGAAGCACCTCCGTGGTGGTATTAAGAAGGGCGCTTTCGACGAGGCTGCTGCTCAGAAGAAGTTCGACGCATGGAAGGCTGACAAGCAGAAGGGTCTCGACAAGGTTCGTGAAGACGAGGTCAAAGCCAAGAAAGAGGCTGCTGCTCAGGAGCTCGCTCAGGAAAAGAAACTGAATGAGGAAATGGCCAAGAAGGTAGCTGAGAAGAAGGCTGCTGCTGAGGCTGCAAAGGCAGAGGAAGAGGCCGCAAAGGCTGCTGCTGAAGCAGAGACAGAAGCTCCTGCTGAAGCTTAATTTCCCTTCACACAACGAAACAAAGGAGAGGACGGATGGCAATATTCCGTTCTCTTTTTTGTTCTATATATTTCCAACGCGGTTTTCTCCTTATTATATTACTACCAACAAACTTACGATCTTCCTTTTTTTATGCACATTCTTGAAATTCCATCATTCTTCCCTCCTTATGGTGGCGAGTTCTGTCTTGAGCAGTCCAAGGCTTTACAGCAGCTCGGCCATGAAGTTCGGATATTGAGTCGCGTTCAACTTGGTATTACTAAAGGTTGGAAAGACTATCTCTTTCTCCCATATACTATGGGTGTAGAAACCATGGATGGGGTAGAGGTGTGGCGTGATTTCCAACGTGGAATCCCCAAGGTGGTGCGTCCCAATGTTGATAGATGGCTGGAAGGAGTGTTGAAATTGTCAGAAGAGTATTTCCGTCAATATGGTTGTCCCGACGTCATCCATGCCCATTGCGTGAAATGGGCAGGTCGTGCCGCCATGTTGATAGCGCAGCACCACCGCATCCCTTATGTGATTACCGAACATCTTCCTTCCATGATTTATGAAGAAGAGTTCCGTAGAGCGTCTCTGGGACAATGGGAAATCCCCCTGTTGCGTGAAGCGTTGGAAAAGGCGGATAGGGTAGTGGTCGTTTCCGAGGAGTTAGTGGATGAACTCGCACCGTATTTTGGTAAGCGTTACTCCCATCAGGTCGTTTCTAATATGATAGACACTCGCTTCTTTCATTATGCCAAACGTCAACCTTCTGATACGTTTCGTTTTTGTGCCATAGGCAATTTCATTCCGCGTAAGGGTTACGATATTTTAGCAGGAGCATTTCGGAGATTGAAGAGTCAAGGGGTGAATGCCAGTCTGACGTTGGTTGGTCCTTATACCGATTCTGCCTCTTGCCGCCGCCTTTATGCGAATATTCCAGATGTGCGTTTCGTGGGAACCACAGATAAGGTTGGTGTCCGCGACATCCTTTACTCGGCTGATGCTTTAGTGCTTCCCACTCGTAGCGAATCACAGGGCTTGGTTTTGTTGGAGGCTATGAGTACGGGTATTCCCGTCATTACCACCGATGTTGTTCCGCAGAGCGTCCGTCAGCATGATGGTTGTGTGACCGTGCCTACCGAAGATGCGGTTTCGTTGAGCCATGCAATGGTTCGCTTAATCAGTGAACATTTTTCATCCGAACACATTTCTTCTGCCATTTCCGAAAGTTATTCTCCACATATCATCGGAAACCAATTGCAACAGTTGTTTTTCTCGCTGTTAGAGCGTCAAGTGAAACAATGAGCGTGGTGACATAAAAATGCAGACGTACATGCTGACCTGTTGGCGTAAAAAAAACTTTGCGTTTCCAAAACACGGGAGCGCAAAGTTTTTTTATCTACCGATTAGCTTTCAAATCCGCTTTACACACGCAGACTTGTGCGTAAACTCTTTCATCGTCTTATTTGTAGAGGTATCGTTTGATGCTCTTTTTAGGAGTTTTCTCAAATTCTTCCTTCTGTATTTCTATTTCGGTGATTTTCTCGTAAGCGGGGAGTAGTTCGTTGAGTTGCTGACGGTTCTGCTCCATGACATTGTAGATGTCCTCCTCGTTGAAGTTCATATTCTTCGCTTCATCGTAATCAGGATAAACCAGACCGACGAGCTTGTTGTTGCGCTGAACAACCACAGTTTCCACCACCATAGCCATAGAGTTGAACTTATCTTCTATCTCTTCGGGGTAGATGTTCTGTCCGCTGGGTCCCAGAAGCATGTTTTTCGATCTTCCGTTGATAAACACGTTTTTGTCGTCGTCCATGGTACCAAGGTCTCCCGTATGATACCATCCGTCTTTATCAATAGTTTCTTTGGTAGCTTCATCGTTCTTGTAGTAGCCCAACATGACATTGAGTCCGCGAGCCAAGATTTCACCAGGTTTTGTACTGGGACTGTCTGAGTCAATTTTCACCTCCATGTGAACTACAGGTTGTCCGCAAGAACCCAGTCTGAAGGTTTGCCAGTCGCGGTAGCAGATGATAGGTGCACATTCAGTGGCTCCGTATCCTACGGTGTATGGGAATTCTATTTTACGGAGGAACGTTTCGATTTCGCGGTTAAACGCAGCACCTCCGATGATTACTTCATAGAGTTCACCTCCAAAAGCCTTCACCACTTCCTGACAGATCATCTGTTTCACCTTTTTGGAGATGACAGGCATTGCCATGAGGAGACGCATGCGGTTGTTTTGTATTTTGGGGAATACCTTCTTTCTGATAATCTTTTCGATGATCAGCGGAACAGCGATGATGATTCTTGGTTTGATGTCGGCAAATGCTTGTGCAATGATGGCAGGCGATGGTACGCGGTTAAGATAATAGACGTGGCATCCGTAGAGGAATTCAAATAGAAATTCGAAAGCCATTCCATACATGTGTGCCATGGGGAGAATGGAGATGATGCGGTCGCCCGTTTTGATGGTGTTGCCCAGTACGTTCACGGCAAAGTCGAAGTTCGACCACAGTGCGCGGTAGGGAATCATCACACCTTTAGAGAATCCCGTAGTACCACTGGTATAGTTGATCAGCGCCAGTTGTTCTCCGTTGTCTTCATATTCGTAGTGTACGTGTTCTTTGCGGAAATATTTTGGAAATTTCTTACCGTAAAGTTCGTTAAGATGTTCGCGTGCGTATGTCAGTTTGTCTGTTCTTGAAAGCATAAGAGAGTAGTCGGGGTTGTTGACAATACCCTCAAGATGTGGCATTTGCACAGGGTCAATCTGTGTAGCCACATGGTCGCCCACGAAAAGCAGTTTTGCATCAGAGTGGTTGACAATGTTGTGGATTTGTTCCGGCATGAATTCGTGCAGGATAGGCACGGCAATAGCTCCGTAGGTCAGTGTGGCAAGAAAAGCCACTGCCCATTGGTTTGAGTTTCTTCCGCAGAGTGCGACTTTATCGCCTTTCTGTACACCACAGTTTTCAAAGAGAATATGCAGTTTCTCTATCTTACGTGCCACATCGTGATATTGTAGCGTGGCTCCCTTGTAATCGGTCAAGGCATCAAGATCCCAATTGGTCTTGATGCTTTGCTCGATGAGTTGTATGAAACTTGGTACGTTTTCCATCTTCTACGATTGTTTAGTTTAGTATGATTCTTATTTATACAAGTAGCGCTTGATACTTTTCTTTGGAGTTTTTGCAAATTCCTCATATCGGATTTCGATACTCTGTATGCGGCTGTATGCAGGCATCATATCGTTGAGTTGCTGACGGTTTTGCTCCATGATGTTTTGTAGATCCGTCTCGGTGAATCCCATCTCTTTGGCCTCGTCCATGTCAGGATGTACGAGTGCCACAAGGTGTTGGTTGCGCTGTACGATAATACATTCGCTGACAACTGCCATTGATGCGAGTTTGTCTTCTATTTCCTCTGGATATACGTTTTGTCCGCTGGCTCCGATGAGGATGTTCTTTGAGCGTCCTTTGATAAACACATGTCCGTCTTCCGACATGGTTGCAAGGTCTCCGGTATGATACCATCCCTCCTTGTCGAGTGCGGCATCTGTTGCCTCTTGGTTTTTGTAGTAGCCCAACATGACATTGGTGCCTCGTGCCAGAATTTCGCCTGCCGTGTTCCGTGGATCAGGTGAGTCAATCTTCACTTCCATGTAGTCAACGGGCGTACCGCATGATCCTTTTTCAAAATCGTGGAAATCACTGTAGGTAATAAGTGGCGCACATTCAGTAGCACCATAGCCTACGGTGATAGGGAAGTCGATGTCAACGAGGAATTTCTCTATTTCCTTGTTAAGTGGAGCACCTCCTACAATGACTTCATAGGCTCTGCCTCCAAAAGCCTCACATACCTCTTTACAGATATGCTCTTTGACTTTCTTCGAAACCACGGGCATCTGCCAAAGCAGTTTGATAGCGTTGTTCTGTATCTTGGGGAATACTCTCTTGCGTATGATTTTCTCGATGATGAGTGGCACCGCCACTACCAGGTGTGGTCTTACTTCCTTAAAAGCCTCTGCAATAATGGCAGGTGATGGCAGTCGGGTGAGGAAGAAGAGATGGTAGCCTGAACAGAATGAAAACAAGAACTCGATGGCTTGTCCATACATGTGTGCCATGGGGAGGATAGAGAGAATCTTGCTGAACTTAGGCAGTCTTGGTGCCAATGCATTCATGCAGAAACTCACATTGCCCCACACTGCGCGGTAGGGCAGCATTACTCCCTTTGAGAACCCGGTAGTACCACTGGTGTAGTTGAGCATGCAGAGTTCTTCGGGTGAATCCACGTGCCAATGAATATCCTCCTTGCGAAATGCCATCGGATATTTCTTTCCAAAGAGTTCATTAAGGTGTTCGCGGGCGTAGGCCAGTTTTTCATTTCTGCATGTGTGGAGTGAGAAATCCGGCAGATTCAGAATACCGCTCAGGTTTGGCATTTCCTTTTCGTCAATGGTCTTGACGATGTAGTCGCCTACGAAAAGCAGTTTTGATTCCGAGTGGTTAACGATGTTGTGAATCTGTTCGGCATTGAATTCATGGAGAATAGGAACGATGACAGCTCCGTAGGCGAATGTAGCAAGGTAAGCCACAGCCCAGTGAGCTGAGTTGCGTCCGCACACAGCGATGCGGTCACCTTTCTCTACTCCTGCTGCTTCCATGAGAATGTGGAGCTTTTCTATTTTGCGTGCCACATCGTGATATTGTAGTGTGGCTCCTTTGTAATCAGTCAGCGCATCGAGCAACCAGTTGTCTTTGATGGTTTTTTCGATGTAAGAGTTGAAGCTTGGTATGTTGTCCATTGCACAAATAACGAAATTTTGTGCAAAGGTAATGCTTTTTTTGCACATTCACAAAAAATATGTGCAATAATTTTGTGATATGTCCATTCCCTTATACCATACCTTATTAAATATAAGGTAAAAAGTAAACTGGATGATGTACTTTAGTTTTCCAAGGGCTATTTTAAGGGCTATTTTATGTGTACTTTTGTCGTCTGTGACGGGTGGTGATTGTTCAATGTTGCTGCAAAGGTGTTGCAAAGGTGTTGCAATAAACAAATAGTTGCATTAAAGTTTGTGAATTTTTTCTTTTTTATTAAAAAACTTAGTAATTTTGCGTTCAAAATATCTAAGCAAATAAAGTTAACTAAAATATAAAAATACTGCTTATGTCACAGATTAATGGACACATTTCGCAGATCATCGGCCCGGTAATTGACGTCTATTTCAATACCGAAGGCCAAGACGCAGAGAAAGTGCTTCCCCGTATTCATGAAGCGCTGACCATTAAGCGTCAGGATGGTACGCAACTTGTGGTTGAGGTACAGCAGCACATCGGTGAGGATACCGTGCGCTGTGTTGCCATGGACAATACCGACGGTTTACAGCGTGGACTGGAAGCCGTACCGATGGGTTCTCCTATTTTGATGCCTTCAGGCGAACAGATCAAAGGCCGTATGCTCAATGTTATCGGCCAGCCGATTGATGGTATGAAACAGCTCGCGATGGAGGGTGCTTACCCCATTCACCGTGAGGCTCCTAAGTTTGAAGAACTTTCTACCACCAAGGAGATACTTGCCACGGGTATCAAGGTCATCGACCTGTTGGAACCCTACCTTAAAGGTGGTAAGATTGGACTTTTCGGTGGTGCTGGTGTAGGTAAGACCGTGCTGATCATGGAGCTCATCAACAATATCGCCAAGGGGCACAACGGATTCTCTGTATTCGCCGGAGTAGGAGAGCGTACCCGTGAGGGTAACGACCTGATCCGCGAGATGATTGAGTCTGGCGTTATCCGTTACGGCGACAAGTTCCGCAAGGCCATGGACGAAGGCAAATGGGATCTCTCGCTGGTTGACCCTGAAGAACTGAAAAAGAGTCAGGCCACCCTTGTGTATGGTCAGATGAACGAACCACCGGGTGCCCGTGCATCCGTAGCCCTTTCTGGTCTGACCGTTGCAGAAGGCTTCCGCGATGGCGGCAGTAAGGATGGCGGTGCAAGCGATATTTTGTTCTTTATCGACAATATCTTCCGTTTCACTCAGGCTGGTTCCGAGGTGTCTGCCCTGTTGGGCCGTATGCCTTCAGCCGTAGGTTATCAGCCTACGCTTGCCTCTGAAATGGGATCCATGCAGGAGCGCATCACCTCTACCAAGAAAGGTTCTATCACTTCCGTACAGGCTGTTTACGTGCCTGCCGACGACTTGACCGACCCTGCTCCAGCAACTACGTTTACCCACCTTGACGCCACAACCGTGCTTGACCGTAAGATTGCCGAACTTGGTATCTATCCTGCCGTAGATCCTCTGGGAAGTACCTCACGAATCCTCGACCCACTCGTTGTGGGCAAAGAGCATTATGAGTGTGCCCAGCGCGTGAAGGAGATCCTGCAGCGCTATAAAGAATTGCAAGACATCATCGCCATCCTTGGTATGGACGAACTCTCCGACGAGGATAAGCAGACCGTAAACCGCGCACGTCGCGTGCAGCGTTTCCTCTCTCAGCCATTCTCAGTAGCCGAGCAGTTCACTGGTCTGCCAGGTGTGATGGTGCCCATCGAAGAGACCATCAAGGGTTTCAATGCCATTCTTGACGGTGAGGTTGACGATCTTCCAGAGCAGGCCTTCCTCAATGTAGGAACTATTGAAGATGCGAAGGCAAAGGCCAAAAAACTGTTGGAAGCTGCTAAAGGATAATTCGTATGTTGAAGTTGAAAATAGTTTCTCCCCAGAAAATCGAGTTTGAGGGCGATGTTCAGAGCGTTCTCGTTCCTGGTGTCTTGGGCCAGTTTGAAATACTGACCAACCACGCCCCGATTATTTCTGCGCTGACAGAAGGAACCGTAGTCTATGCGAAGTCAGACGGTGTGAAAAGCCAACTGGCTGTTGCCGGCGGTTTTGTTGAAGTGCAGAAGAATGAGGTGGCACTTTGTGTAGAACTCAATGCATAAGGAAAACAGACCAATGACGGAAGTACAAGAAAATAACATGATGCGTAAAGCTGCAGTCACCTATATCATTCAGAGCCTGACAATCATCGCAGTGATGACTGTTCTGGCCCTGTTGAGTGCCGGTGTATGGGGAAGCCTTTCGATGATAGGCGTGCCCCTTGCCGTTGCTGCAGGTTTCCAAGTGTTCGCCAGCCTGACCTACGGTTTGGCTTGGCGTGCGGTGGCATCCAGTTCATCAGCCAGTCTGCCGACGTTCTATCTTGCAGCATCTGGCTTGCGTATGATAGCAGGCATTGCCACCGTGCTGATCTATCTGTTTCTTGCCGACGACGAGATGCAGATTCGCTTCTTCGTCTTCCTCTTCCTTGTCTATTACCTTGTGCTGCTCATTTACGATACCCTTTACTTTGTGAGGGTGGAGAAAAAGATTCATCGAAATGCATAAAATAAAGAAAATGAAATATTTACTCGTAAGTCTTCTACTGTTACTTGGGCTTTCGTCCCCTGTCAATGCGACAGCGTCTAATAGCGTTGACGTGAAGGAAATCGTGTTGGGCCACATGGCAGACGCCTACGAATGGCACATTACCACATTCGGGAAAACCCATGTCAGCATTCCCCTGCCGGTCATTGTGAGAAGTGAGGCAACGGGAGCATGGCATTGTTTCAGTTCCTCTCGCATCGAAGAGGCTGCCGAAGAAGGTCACGATTACCAAGGCTTCTATTTCAACGAGGCGAAGAACGGTAAGATTTATGAGCGGCTTTCCGACGGTAGTAGCGTGCGTCCTTGGGATTTGAGCATCACCAAGAGTGTGCTTCAGATATGGATTGTAGTATTTGTCATGCTCGCCATCTTCCTCAGTTGCGCCCGTTGGTACAAGAAGCAC
The DNA here is from genome assembly GCF_002251205.1 of Prevotella sp. P3-92. Classification (NCBI taxonomy): domain Bacteria; kingdom Pseudomonadati; phylum Bacteroidota; class Bacteroidia; order Bacteroidales; family Prevotellaceae; genus Prevotella; species Prevotella sp. P3-92. The sequence continues at coordinate 10,434 of NZ_NPJE01000009.1, forward strand.
GATGTGACGCGTGAGAGCCCCAGAGGCTTTGTCGGCATGATGGAAATGCTGGTCATGACCATCCACGACGACCTCATCAAGGACTCCATCGGCGAGAAGCACTATCGTCCCTATGCCCCTTATCTGCTGACAGCGTTCTTCTTCATTCTGATCACCAACCTGTTGGGCTTGTTGCCGGTATTCCCCGGTGGCGCCAATGTGACGGGAAATATCAACGTCACCTTCTTCCTTGCCCTGTGCACCATGTTGGCAATCAACCTGTTTGGCAATAAGGAATACTGGAAGGAAATCTTCTGGCCCGACGTGCCTGCATTCCTCAAGGCTTATCCCGTGGCTATTATGCCAGTCATCGAACTCTTCGGCATTCTCACCAAGCCCTTCGCGCTGATGATCCGTTTGTTTGCCAACATGATGGCAGGCCACGCCATTATCCTCTCCTTCACAGCCATCATCTTCATCGGATGGTCACTCAATGCTGTTTTGGGAAGTGGACTTACCGTGCTGAGCTTCGTCATGATGCTCTTCATGAACTGCCTTGAGTTTCTTGTGGCATTCATCCAGGCATACGTGTTCACCATGTTGAGTGCAGTATTTATCGGACTGGCTCACCCCGAACACCATGAAGGATAAACACATTCTCTAAAGAAAAAAAGTAAACAATAAAAAAATAAGTATAACCCATTTAAAAATTTAAGATTATGTTATCATTGATTTTACAGGCAGCCGCAGGTGCTGGTCTCGCTAAGTTTGGTGCCGGTCTCGGCGCAGGTATTGCAGCTATTGGAGCCGGTCTCGGTATCGGTCGTATTGGTGGAAGCGCTATGGACGCTATTGCCCGTCAGCCCGAAGCAGCAGGTACTATCCGTACAAACATGATTCTGACAGCAGCCTTCGTAGAGGGTGTTGCCCTGTTTGCCGTTGTAGTTTGCGCACTTTGCGTGTTCATGTAATCCATAAAAAACTTCAAAGCAAATGGATATGAATTTACCATCAATACTGACGCCCGACTTCGGACTATTCTTCTGGATGCTCGTCGCGTTTTTGGTGGTCTTCCTTCTGCTCGCTAAGTTCGGTTTCCCCGTCATCACCAAATCGGTAGAGGAGCGTAAGAACTTCATCGACGAGAGTCTCCGCAAGGCCCATGAGGCACAGGAGCGACTCGCCAACATCGAGAAAGAAGGAGAATCCATCTTGCAGGAGGCTCGCGAGAAGCAGACACAGATACTCCGTGAGGCAGCCCAGACCCGCGACGCCATCGTGGAGCAGGCCCAGGAAAAAGCCCGTCAGGAAGGTTCACGCTTGTTGGATGAGGCAAAGACTGCCATTGCCCAGGAGAAGAATGCCGCAATCGCCGACATTCGTCGTCAGGTAGCAGCCTTGAGTGTCGATATTGCCGGAAAGGTTCTTCGCGAGAATCTGAAAGACGACAAGTCGCAGATGGATTTGATTGACCGTATGCTGGATGAAGTTTCTGCTAAATGACAATAAGTAATTGATGATTGCGTATGGATATTGGAGCAATATCGATCAGATATGCACGGGCCCTGTTGAAGGCAGCCACCGCTGAAGGTCTCGAAGACAAGGTCTATCAGGACATGATGACCTTGGCGAAGAGCTACCTGGAGGTAGATCAGCTGCGGCAGACCGTCGAAAATCCCATGCTTTCGAAAGAAAAGAAGGAGGGCATACTGGCGGTTGCCGCCGGTGAGCAGCCTTCTGTTCTCACTCGAAACTTCATCAATCTCGTATTGAAAGAAGGCCGCGAGAACGTGATGCAGTTCATTGCGAATTCATATATCACGCTCTACCGCAAGCAGAAGAACATCATCCGTGGAAAACTCACCACCGCAGCGCGTGTGTCCGCTCAGACCGAGCAGAAGATGCGCCAGATGGTAGAGAGTAAGACTAATGGCACTGTGGAGTTTGAGACAGAGGTAAATCCCGATATCATCGGCGGCTTTATCCTTGAGTACGACACCTATCGCATGGATGCGAGCGTGAAGTCGAAGCTCAACACCATTCTCACACAGTTAAGTAAATAAGCAATAGTGTCCCCCCGTGGCACTTGTATCAAGCATTATTATTAAAAACAAATGTCAGACAAAATAAAACCAAGCGAAGTCTCGCAGGTGCTGCTCGAACAGCTCAAGGGCGTCAACGACTCTGCCAGTTTCGATGAAGTGGGCACCGTCCTCACCGTCGGCGATGGTGTGGCACGCATCTATGGACTCCGCAATGCAGAAGCCAACGAGTTGCTCGAGTTCGAGAATGGCACTATGGCCATTGTGATGAACCTCGAGGAAGACAACGTGGGTTGTGTGCTTCTCGGTCCAACGGCAGGCATTAAAGAGGGACAGGTCGTGAAGCGCACCAAGCGCATCGCATCTATCCGCGTCAACGATAATATGTTGGGACGCGTCATCAACCCCCTCGGACAGGCTGTGGATGGAAAGGGAGACATCGACCTGACAGGAGCATTTGAGATGCCGCTCGACCGTAAGGCTCCTGGTGTGATCTACCGTCAGCCGGTAAAGGAACCGCTCCAGACCGGATTGAAGGCTGTCGATTCCATGATTCCTATCGGTCGCGGACAGCGTGAGCTCATCATCGGCGACCGCCAGACGGGAAAGACCGCCATTGCCGTAGATACCATCATCAACCAGAAGAGTTTCTATGAAGCAGGCAACCCCGTCTATTGTATTTACGTGGCAATCGGACAGAAAGCCTCTACCGTAGCCACACTGGTACAGTCGCTCAAAGAGCACGGCGCCATGCCTTATACCATCGTAGTAGCCGCCACAGCAGCCGATCCTGCTGCCATGCAGTATTACGCTCCGTTTGCAGGAGCTGCCATCGGTGAGTACTTCCGCGACCGCGGTTATGCCGCCCTCGTGGTTTACGACGACCTCTCCAAGCAGGCTGTTGCCTATCGTGAGGTATCCCTCATCCTTCGCCGCCCGTCAGGACGTGAAGCCTATCCTGGTGACGTGTTCTACCTCCACTCTCGTTTGTTGGAGCGCGCAGCAAAGATGAACGAACAGCAGGAGGTGGCAGAACAGATGAACGACCTGCCTGCATGCATGAAGGGTCATGTACGCGGTGGTGGTTCGCTCACCGCACTTCCTATCATCGAGACCCAGGCAGGCGACGTGTCAGCGTATATTCCTACCAACGTCATCTCCATCACCGACGGACAGATCTTCCTGGAGAGCGACCTCTTCAACCAAGGATTCCGTCCAGCCATCAACGTAGGTATCTCCGTATCCCGTGTGGGTGGTTCGGCACAGATCAAGTCGATGAAGAAGGTGGCAGGAACATTGAAGATCGACCAGGCACAGTATCGTGAACTGGAGTCCTTCTCTAAGTTCTCCAGCGATATGGATGCCGTGACCGCCATGACCCTCGACCGTGGTCGTAAAAACAACCAGTTGCTCATCCAGCCACAATACAGCCCCATGCCCGTAGGCGAGCAGGTGGCAATCCTCTATTGTGGCGTACACGGACTGATGCGCGAGGTACCCATCGAGAAAGTACGCGAGTGTCAGGATGCCTTCCTCGACAAACTGCGCACCTCCGCTCCCGAAGTCATCGAGACCTTGGGCAGTGGCAAGATCGACGACGCCACCACACAGCGTATCGAACAAGTCATGGCAGACATCGCCGGAACCTATAAAGCCTGATAGCCTATGCCGAGTCTGAAAGAAATCAAGGGACGTATAGCAAGTGTCCAGAGTACCCGTAAGATTACGAGTGCCATGAAGATGGTAGCTTCTTCCAAGCTCCATCATGCCCAGGTGGCCATCCAGAACATGCTGCCCTACGAGACCTTGCTGGAGCATATCCTGAAGTCGTTTCTTGCGGCAGAGGCCGAGGCACAGACTGTGTTCAACGAAGAGCGTCCCTTGAAGCGTGTGGCACTGGTGGTCTATTCCAGCAGTTCATCGCTTTGTGGCGGATTCAATGCCAATATCATCCGTTTGCTCAAGCATCGTGTTGATGACCTCTCTGCCCAACTTGGCGCCGGTCAGGTTGAGATCTATCCCATCGGACGTAAAGTGGCTGATGCAGCCGCCAAGATGGGGTGTAAGGTCCATACCGACTATGCCGACATGGTGGAACATCCCGATGTTGCCCAGTGCATCGCATTGGCGCGCGAGCTCGGAGGCCGCTTCATGCACGGTGAGATAGACAAGGTCGATTTGATCTACCACCACTTCAAGAGTGCAGGATCGCAGGTGCTCACCACCAAGACCTTCCTCCCCATCGATGTGGAGAGCGAGCTCCAGCGTGACCATGAGCGCGACCTCACCACTACTGTTGTCACGCGTGAGGCACAGGACTATCTCAAGCGCAACGCCCGCAACGAGCAGAAGCGCGAGGAGAAAGCAGTACCTCTGAACGACAACTTCATCGTCGAGCCCGACATGAAGAGCGTTCTCACGTTGCTCATCCCCAAGCTCGCACATCTGATGCTCTACACAGCCCTGCTCGACAGCATTGCCTCAGAGCATGCAGCGCGCATGGTAGCCATGCAGACAGCGACCGACAATGCCGATGAGCTATTGCGTCAGCTGAACCTGCAGTACAACAAGAGTCGTCAGCAAGCCATTACCAATGAGTTGCTCGACATTGTAGGTGGTTCGATAAACAGTTGATTTGATATCGTTTTTAGAGATAAATGGGTGTTCGCTTGGTCGGACACCCATTTTTTATGCGCACACGGATGTTTAGTTTATAGGTTAAAGTTTATAGTTTATAGGTTAAAGGTTAAAGGTTAGAGATTCTAGTTGAAGATTATTCTAAAGATTTTTGTTAAGATTTCGAGCATCTCCGATGCGATCCAAAACAAAGCCCTTCTCAGAAGCGAGGAACTCGAGCGCATTTTCAATCGAGATTTTCGTTAAAGATTTTGTTTCCGTCTAATTCCGTCTAAATTCCGATGATATATTTCTGGCCATAGGCCATATTTTATTAAAGATTTCCTCCAAAGATTTCTAGCCTTCAGGCTACCCAAAAAAATACCGTTTCCCAAAACTGTTATCTGTTATCTGTTATTTGAAACGCAAAAACGTTTTTGGAAACTGTCAACTGTCAACTGTAACGCTTGGGGATGGTGTCATTGACCTGTCATGTGACATGATGAAAAAAAAACTCAAAAAATTTGGAACATATCGTTATTATTCGTATATTTGCAACGTAAAAAATTGTAATTATTGTTAATATCATTTGTACAGTGATTTATGTTTATTTTATTATAAAAGAGGCCGTATGTGAATACCGCCTCTTTTCTATTTGTACTATCGCCTTCAACGAAATTTCCGTGTTCTCCGTGTGATCCGTGGATTTTTTTTTGGGTAGCCTGAAGGCTAGATGTTTTGTCGTGACTCAGCATAGTGAAAGCCGCGTCTCTCACTCTGTCTTCGCTACTCCAAAACATCTAGCCTTTAGGCTACCAAAAAAAGCCACGGACCACACGGAGGACACGGAGAAAGATTTTCGTTAAAGATTTTTGTTTCCGTCTAAATTCCGATGATCCGAAAACTGTAATACTGTAAGCTGTAAGAATTGTAAGTCATGATGTCAATGACCTGTAACTGTGACATTTGCGTAATTTTAAGCAGTTATAGAAATCACATGATGCATTTCTTTTATGAAGTCCTTAAGGCTTACAAACTGGTTGCCAAATACATCACGCCAACGATAATGCTTCAAGGGGTATTCCGTGAAGTCACTCAACTGAATGTCACCATTTACGCTGATGTAGTCGAGAATACTCTTCAAGTATTGTTCCTGTTCTGATGTCAGATCTTCTCCTTTGATAAAATAAGCATACTTCTCCAAAGCCTTCTTGCGGTCGATGCCCATGATGACACGAATGAAAGCAGCCACATTGTTATTGTAGCGTTTTCCTCCAGTTGTCTTGTTGTATTCGTCACGTGTGCCAAGTTCCTCCCAGAAGATACGTTGCAGTTCTTCTATGTCGGCAGCAGTCAATTGCTCGAAGTTCTGAATCTTATTCAAGGTTTCATTATCGCTATGACAAGCAAGATATTCTATCACACGTTGTTTGTAGGTTGCCTTCAATTCCACTCTTGCTGCCTTTTCATCAGCCGACGTGGTGTCTTCAATATCAATAATGAATTTGCGGTCATCACGCCCTTCTTCAAGAACATGAATCAAGTCACGCAGTTCCTTGCGCACACGTTCCAATCTATCTATCGTACTTGTTTCCCAGAACTTAACCGTCTGTACTTCACGAATAGTGTCGATTCGACTCTTGACAACAGGTATCGTTGCTTTATCCTCCAACAGTCGGGCTATGGTGATAACGCTTGATCTGCATTTATCTGCATTTACGGTACTGTCAACCTTTTCCAACTGCAGGTTAAGCATCAGAATATCGAACTTCTTAGCCGCTTCGTTTTCGTTAGGTCGAGGTAGAAGAGATGCTATACCCTTTAGTTTGGCTACGTCAACCTCGCTTAGGCAAATCCATGCATCCGTATTGCGGTATGGTTCAACTATAGCCATCTTTTCCCTCACATCTATTCTCGCTATACTGAGACTGTCAACTTGTTCGTGAAGAATTTCCTTCAATTCATCATGTAGTTTCTTGTCTTCTTCCTTTTCTTGATGTTCTGCCGACTGCAAAGCAAAGGCAATGTCAAGACGAAGGCAAAAGAGTCTTTCGGTCAACGATTTGACTGCTGCTGGATCAGCACCATCTGTGTGAATAGCGAAGTATTCGAAGTTGTTACACCAGTCGAAGATGTAGAATTCCTCCTTGTTCTTGTTGCCAAATAGTCCAGGGCAGAGTCGGGTACCACGACCTATCATCTGCATGAATTTAATCTTAGATTTTACGCGTTTAAAGAATACGAGGTTGAGAACAGACGGCACGTCCACACCCGTGTCGAGCATATCCACGCTGACGGCTATCTGTGGGAGTTTCTCAGGCTCTTCAAAGTCAAGAATCAAGGCACCTGCATATTTCACATAGTTGTCAATCAGTTGGCAGTATTGTTCTCCCTTTTCAGGATAAAGTTCACGGAATCTCTTCACAATCTGTTCTGCATGAAGATGATTCATGGCAAAGATAATGGTCTTACCTATTTCTTCTCCGCTTTTCACTTTCAATCCCTTCTCCATCAGCTCCTGAAGCACTTTGTCTATGGTGTTATTGTTGAAAAGATAGCTGAATATTTCCTTTGACTCTATGTCACGATGATATTCCTCGTCTTCTCCCTTACCAGCCAAAGCCTTCTCGTAGGTCCATACTTCTTCGAGTTTGTCTTGCTGATCCTTAGACAGGTCGTCCCATTTGATGCCAGTTTCCATTATTTTTGAATGATACTGCAGCGTCTTGTAAGGCACCAGATATTCATCAGCCACAGCCTCCTCGTAGTCATAGCTGTAGTTTGGCGTACCGTTATCCAGTTGCAGTAAGGCGTACGTGCTACGGTCTATCTCGTTGCGTGGGGTAGCGGTCAGTCCGATAAGCAAAGAGTCGAAATAGTTGAATATCGCACCATAGCGGCCAAATACGCTTCGGTGGGCTTCATCTATAATGATGAGGTCGAATCTTCCAATAGTGAATTTCTTTTCCTCCTTATCTATATAGTTGATCATGGTCTGATAGGTAGAGAACATGATACGTGCTTGCATATCTGGCTCTTTCTCATCGCTCAGCACCGACATAGACACTTCGGGCAATAAAGCCTCGTAGTTCTTGTGTGCCTGATTGACAAGAGCCGTGCGGTCTGCCAGAAACAATACATTCTTCACCCAGTCGTTGCGCATCAATATATCGCAGAGTGAAATGCTGACGCGGGTTTTTCCTGTACCTGTAGCCAAAACAAGAAGACCGCGCCGATGTTGCTGATTGAGCCATTCTATAATGCTCTTGATAGCAGTTTGCTGATAAGCGCGGTCGGTGATATTCTCATTGATACGCAGATTCCTGATTTTTGCTCGTCCTCTCTTCTGAATCAGACGCTCCAGGTCATCCATAGAATGGAAGGAATATACAGGTCTGTCCATATAGCCCAGACCGTCAATCACCATGGTATTAAACCCATTTGTGTAGTAGATAACAGGTCGTACGCCATACTTGCGTTCCAGAGCATCGGCGTATAGCATGGCTTGTCGGCGTCCTTCCCCCACTTCGTGAGTGGTAGCTTTTGCTTCGATAACCGCTAAAGGCTTGCGACCACGGTCAAACAATACGTAGTCGGCATAGCCTTTCCTTGATGGGGTAGGCATTCCATCTACCTCAACCTCTATGCAGGCCTTACCGCCTTGCACATCACCTTTCACATTCAAAATGTCCCATCCTGCCTCTATGAGCATATAGTCGATGAAATTCTTGCGTGTAATGGCTTCGCTTGCAAGGCTTTCTTTTGGAATTGTTGGAGACTGTGGGTGATCTACGTTCTCTTTCGGCACACTGTCCACCACATCCATTTCTACCTGTGGATTAGGTGTTGTTGTCAGCACAGGACCTGTTATTCTTTCAGGAATGATTGTTGCATCAAAAGCAGGGATACTTTTCATCGCTCCCCAACGATACATGAATCCTGCCACAACATTGTAAAGCGCACGCAGACAGCGGAAAGCTTTTACTCGTTTTATAGGTTCGCCACCGTCATGACTGGCAGAGTTGCCGATCTTATGAACCAAACGGATGTCGTCATCCAGATTGACATCATGATTGATAAAGGCATAAGTTTCTGGCTTATGAAGCAGATCGTTGAGGGTTTCCCGTTCGTCTATCTGAACGTTTTTCATCTTCAACATGTTCTTCACAAGCCATTCCAAGGCTTTGCGAGAACTATTGGCTGAAGCCTCAGGATATGTTGCCTGCAATGTTTCTGCCATATCGCAGTATTCGTACAAGCGTTTGAACCCAGGCACTTCCTTTGCTAAAAGCAGGATATAATCGAAATTCTTAGCCATATATCGTTATTTCTTTTTATACGTTCTGTTCTTATTGCCGCCTTGTGCTTCGATATAGCCGAACTCCGTAAGTTGGCGCAGGTAACGTTTGGCAGTTGTTTGAGTTAGGTTAAATTGCTTGGTGATGATCTCTGTTGTGATTTCATCCTTTCCGTCTGCAAAGATTAAAATATCGGCCAATTTCTTAGCTAATGCTGGCTTTATCGACCATTTATCGACCATTTCCTCTGCAAAATCAATTTTATCGACCATTTCCTCTGTCATAGACTTGATAAATTGGTCGATATCCCATTTAAGATGCTTACAATGCAATTGGGTCATACAGTCCAGAAATATCTGAATATCTTCATTCTCTCTTGTGTCTATCAAAGCCTGAATATATTCAGCTTTATCCTCCCTAAGCACTTTGGTGGGTAACACACCATATTCTATTTGGAGCAAATTCATCAATAGTCTGCATGTTCTGCCATTACCGTCAGCCCAAGGGTGAATGGAAACCAATTCAAAATGTGCCCAAAAGCTTAGTTCATAGATAGCTGCAATATCTGTCTTATCAATCGCCATACGGCGTTTGTTCAGTTCCTCACAGAATGCTTCAAGTCTTGAGGGTACTTTCAAGTACGACATATATGACTTTCCTCCAAAGCCTGCTGTCACATTCAGTTTTCTTAATTCGCCTTTGGCTGCAGAGAAATCTCCCCCAAGAGAATGATATTCACTTCCAGTACGAGCCATAACCTTTGATGCAAGTGTGATTAACCAATTTACAGTAATAGCTTCATGGTGTTTTATCCACTTCATGCCATAGTCGTATGCTGTTTTAAGGTCAAGGTTCATCAGTTGTTCTACCAAGGTGCGCTTTTGTGATGTGATGCCTTCATCAAACAACAGTTGAGCTTCCAATTCTGTAACAGTAGAACCTTCGATGGCTGTGGAGTGCGTGATGATAGAGTACAGATAGAACTTTTCGTAGTCTATCTGCTCACTAATGCCTAACTCCTTGTGTTGTTGAATGAGGCTCAATAGCATTTCTTTATTCTCTTTCGTCATATAGCTTCGGTTTTATTCAAACCAATACTGCATGCGAGATGCAAGCAAGGTTTCAAGGTCGGCAATGGCTTTCTGTACCTCCGCCTTCTGATGCTCTATAGCTTCTACACATCTTACAAACACTTCCTGTTGCTCCAATGGCGGATTCGGTATTGGGAAATTCTCAATATGATTAAGATTTAATTGCCGTTTATCAATACCGCCAACACAAGTCTTTCTAATCAATTCATAATATGATTTAGAAATCAATATATAAAGAATATACTTAGCAGGAACATCCTTTTTTAGTCTTACCAAATAGACGTGTCCATTTATATTGGCAGTATTATCTTCTCCAATATACAGAGCAGTTCTACCCAAACTGCTATTTTCTGTATTGATTCTTCCCGTTTTAGTAATTAGAAGATCATTCTTATGCAAACTACTACGCTGCATACTTTGATGCGTAGCTTCATCAATATATGCAACATCTTCTAAGTCTAACCTGTTCTTCCAAACATTCTGACTACGAAGGAAAAGTATACCTTTATCAACATACACCAGACTTCCCCCCTTGGGAGTATTCCCGTTGGTAATACATGTAGACATTTCCCCCAATGTCTTCACTTCCCACCCCCTTTCATTCTCCACAGGGTCTCCAAACATCTCATAGAAGATGCTTTGAGCGAGGTTATCGAAATCTTTAAGTTGCTCCTTCTTCAAACGAATCAACTCGTTAATCTTGTCGAGCTCGGAAACTATCGCAAGCTGGGTAGATTTGGGAGGGAGGGGGATGGTAACCTTTCTTACTAATGAAGAGTTCAAATTGTTTACCACTCCGCCAACAGCAAGTTGTGAAAACTTAGAATACATTATAGGACTTGCCAATATATAATAAAGATAATCCTTTATAAATACCTCATTATTATCATGTATTACCAACCATCCGTCATGTATGCAACCATCAACCTTAAGGATGTATGGTTTTCCAAAACTCATAGAATTGGAAAGGATAAAGTCTCCCTTATGAACAAAGCGTGATTTCTTTATACCTTCTGGTCTTATCTTTTCTTTAGTTGATGTTATGTATTTGGAACCTTCTTGGGCATCTCCTATCTTAATCCAATTTATTCCATCTTCTGAATCGGTTATGTAATCAGTTATTGGACGAGGAGAACCTCCGCGCTCAATCGTACATACCTCTCCCAACTTCTTATATTCCCATCCTTCTCTCATCCTTTTCCCTCCTTATTATTTCCTTCATGTTGCATCATGAATAATTGTTTTTGTCGTTCAATAGCACGATACCTGTGGTTGGATTTATGTTTCTTGATGTCCATATTATTCCTCCAACATTCCCTTCAACTCCTCAAAGCCTTTGGTGTATTCCCCTTCGGTTTGCTGCAAGCGGGCGAGAATGTCTTTTACAGGTTCATACTCCACCTTCTCACGCTCCACCTCCTTATATTTATTAATAGAGAGGTCGTAGTCGTTGGCAATGATTTCCTCTACAGGCACAAAGAAACTTTGCTCCTTGCGACTGCGGTCTGCCTCTGCCTCAAGATTTTTGAAACGGGCAACAACATCGGGAATATCATTGTCGGCAATGGGTGAGCGCTTGTCGTCGAGCGAGAAGCCGTCGGCCTTCATGTCGTAGAACCATACCTTATCCGTTCCGCCAGAGTTGGTCTTGGTAAAGATGAGTACTGCGGTAGATACGCCGGCATAAGGCTTAAAAACTCCACTTGGCATAGAGATGACAGCACGCAACTGCTGTTTTTCAACAATCTCCTTGCGAATGGCAACATGGGCTTTCGATGTGCCGAACAATACACCGTCGGGCACAATGCTGGCACAGCGACCACCTAATTCAAGCGATCGAACAAACTGGGCCAAGAAGAGCAGTTCGGTTTTTGTGGTATTGGCATAAGCCAGAATCTTCTTGTTCACATTGCCTTTGTCGAGACTGCCGGCAAATGGCGGATTTGCCATAATCAGACTATAGCAGCTCTGGTCCTCATTCTGCTCAGAGAGAGAATCCTTCCATGCCAGTTCTGGTGCTGTCACATCATGAAGCATCAGGTTCATGGCACCAATGCGGAGCATGGTTTGGTCGGTATCATAGCCATTAATCAAAGAAGTCTTGATATGGTGAACTTCCTCGGCTGCATAGAATGCCGTTTCGTAGTGCTCTTTGATGTATTTCACAGCCTCTACCAAGAAACCAGCGCTTCCCATGGCTGGGTCGCAGATGTAATCTTGTGGGGTTGGCTCCATCATTTCCACAATCATGCGGATGATATGACGAGGTGTGCGAAACTGACCATTAGTGCCAGAGGCAGCCATCTTACCAAGAATATACTCATAAACGTCACCCATGGCGTCGCGATTGTTCATGTCGAGCGCATCCACACCATCTACAATTTTTGTGAGCGTGCGAGCATTCGGAATCAAGAAGATGGCAGTCTTCATGTATCGGCTGTATGCACTCTCTTCGCCAGTACCGATGTGCTTGATAAACTCAAATACATTCTGACGAATCATGTTATACATATTCTCAGAACCTGTATTGCGGAATACCGACCAACGCATACTTTCGTATGGAATTTCCTGATTGGTATCTGGATTCAGCCACATTTGTCCAGCAGGGAATGTGGAATTTTTTAATTCGCAGTCGAAGTCGCGTGCATTGGCTTCCTCTTGAAGTTGCTTGTCGTCAAGCATCTTCATGAAGAAGATATAGGTCATCTGTTCCAGTACTGTGATGGGATTGGTGACGCCTGCCACAAAGAATGTGTCCCATATCTGGTCTATTTGATTTTTGATTTCACCTGTAATCATAATACACTTAGTTTTGATTTATAGTCATATGTGAATATTTTCTATTTTCCATGCAAATTTATAAAAATAAAATTAAAGATGAGAAGATGTTGACTAAAAAAAGTTATCTTCGTCTTCATTTTCTTTGGTCTGGCCTTCGTCGAAGAACGATTCATGAGGTCTAAACGCACCTGTTTTTGCTTTTTCAAAACTGTAACTGTAACAACTGTAACGCAAAAATGAGTTTAGGAAACTGTCAACTGTCAAACTGTAACGCTTGTAACACAAAAAAAATCGTTTTTGGAAACTGTTATCTGTTATTTGTTATTTGCACCGCAAAAAAATCGTTTTCAGAAACTGTTATATTGTTATATTGTAACGCTTGGTGTTGATGTCATTGACCCGTCCCTGTGACATTCTGTCATGTGACATTATAAAAATAAAGCTCAAAAAATTTGGAACATATCGTTATTATTCGTATATTTGCAACGTAAATAATTGTAATTATTGTTAAAATCAATTGTACAGTGATTTATGTTTATTTTATTATAAAAGAGG